>DASUXN010000367.1:0-7262 GCA_036377875.1 Acidimicrobiales bacterium | reverse complement strand
AGCGAAGGTCAGCCGTACCCGCGGCGGCGGGTGCTAGCACCCAAGTTGGAGACGCTGGCTAGCACCATTTCGGCCGGACGCCTCGTCGGCGACAATGGGCGTAGGGAAGAGCCCATCCCCTGCCTCCCATCCCCCCAGGGCGGCGAAACCAACGACGGGCATGGCGAGGAGCGGCGGACTCCTCGCCGGCCCCTCGTTCGGTTCGGCGGCGGGCGCGTGCGGCCACGTCGGCATGGCCCGCTACCGAGGCGACGGTGGGCTCGGAACGGCGAAGATCTGCCCGGGGAAGATGAGGTGCTCGTTGGCCCGGTCGGCCAGCTCTGCCCGGTTGGCGTCGATCAGCGTTCGCCAATAGGGAACTATCTCCGCGTCGGTAGGTGCTCTGCCCCACGCCTGCGCCAGTACGTCCTCGGCGATTGACCAGAAGCTCTCGCCGGGCACGACGGTCCACGTCACCGCCGCCGTCCGGGCCTGGGACGGCAATCGCGCTTCCGCCGGCTGGGCCGGCGCCGCCGGTGCCGACTCGACCGGCAACAGCCGCATGGTGAGCGTGGGGTCGGTGCGGCCGTCGACGGTCGTCGTGGTGGAGGTGGTCGTGGACGGGGCTTCGGTGGTCACCGCCACGGCGGCGGCGACGGGGCCCCGCCCGACCAGCAGCGCAGGGCTCACGCCCGATGCGAGAGACACGCTCGCCGTGGCCACCAGCAGGCGGCGGAGCAAGGGGACGGTCAGGCGGTCGGTGACGGCCACCAGCCGCTCGGCGCGGACAAGCCGCAGCGCCGTCCCGACCAGCGCCGCGCCGGCCAGGTACCAGAGGAAGACCAGGGCGGCGAGACGGATCAGGGCCATGGCCGCCTCGATCGGCTCCCGTCTCGCGAGCCAGTCGCCCCACGACGCCGGGTCGGCGAGCGGAGGAGGGGCCAGGGCCCCACGACCGGCCAGTTGCAGGGCGAGCGCGGCGCCCCCAATGGTGACGGTGACCAGGACCAACCGGAGCCGGCTCATCCCGCGCCCCTCCTCGGGTGCAGTACGGCGGGAGCTCCGGCCGAACGCTCGACGACCAGCTCGTTGCAGCCGTCGCCGTCGAGATCGGCGGCGCGGAGGGCCTGGCCTCCCGTCACCCGGCCCACGAGCGGCGCCTGGACCTCGACCCCTGCCTGCGCCCACCCCGTGAAGGCGAAGACCTCGCCGGTCGAGGGGCGGAGCACGGCCAGCGACCGCCGACCGGCGCACGTCCAGTCGCCCAGGGCCACGACGTCACCCGCCTGACCGACCTCCCATCTCCGCCCCGCCGCCTCGACCACACCGTCCACGTACCGGACGGGATCAGCGCATCCGTCCCCGTCCACGTCCGCGCTCAGCGGACCCTCCAGGGCCGGGCACCCGGCGGGAACGACAGGTCGGGCGCTCGTCGTGGGAACGACCGGCTCGGGTGCGGAGGGGGCGGCAGGCACCGCCCGCACTGTCGTTGGCACCGCCGGCGAGGCCATCGAGGAGGGCGCCGTCGACGAGGCCTGGGTGCTGCCGAGGAGGACCACCGCGCCGACGCCGGCGGCGGCAAAGAGACCGAGGCCGGCGAGACGCAACCGTCGGCGCGGTGGCGCGACCGGCCTGGGCAGCACCGGTCGTCGCAGACCCTCCAACCCCGGACGTACGGGCGTGGGGGTCTCGACCGGTTCGGGCTGTTGCCGTGGAAGCCTCGCTCCACCGACGGCGTCGTGGACGGCGTCGGCCAGCTCGCGGGCCGTCGGGCGGTTCCCAGCGGGCCCGCGGGCACGGTCGGCCAACCGGCGGAGAGCGTCGGCACCCGCTCCCCTCACCCGTCCGGTCGCATCGGCGACAAGGGCGGAGAGAACCTGGCCCAGGTCGGCGACGTCGGACGCGGCATCGAGCACCGCCCCACCCGGCCCGCACGGCTCACCCGCCAGCCCGCCCGATCCGAGCCCGCACAGCACCGGGCGCCCCTCCTCGTCGAGGACCACGTGTGCCGGCTCGACCGCGCCGTGGACGAGACCGACGGCGTGAAGATCGGCCAGCGTCGACGCGGTAGCGGCCACCACGCCGGCGACCTCCTCCACGTCCAGGGGCCGGACGTCGGCCAGTGAGGGTCCGCCGACCCACAGCGTGCGCAGCGTGGTCTTCGGCCCGTCTTCAAAGGCGACCAACTCCACCAGCCCGGGATGGGCAGCAACCTCGAGCAGATCCGCCTCGCGCCGCAGCCGGGCCGACTCCTCCCCCCCGTCCGCCCGTTTGATCGCGACCTTCCGGCCCCGATCATCCACCGCCTCTTCCACCCGCACGTCTAGAGATTAGATTTCATGATCTTTCATGTCAACAGGCTCCGCCGCCCGAGCGGGGAGTAGAGGTGGCGCCCGCGTCGACCGTTACCTGGCCGGAGGCGCCCGGGACGGCCGTCGCGAACACGTAGCTCACGGTGGCAGAGGCCTCGACCCGCAACGACCACGAGCAGCTCGCCCCGGCGGGCCGAATGACAAAGGCCTGCACCGCCAGGTCGCGGTAGCGACCCGCACTGAGGCTTGTGCGGACCCTCTCCTCCGCCACCCGAGCGACTTCGGAGTCGTCCAGCTCGACCATGCCCCGCCCGTAGAACGCGCCATCGCTCAGCGCGTCGGTAGCCGCGTCGTTGGCGGCGGCGGCCACGGCCCCGGCCAACTCCCGCTCGCCCAGGAAGGCGATGGCCGAATCCACCGCCACGGCGGCCAGCACGAGGACCGCCAGCACCCCGACCGGGAAGAGCAGGAGCACGCTTCCGCCCTCCCGTCGGCGACACCACGTCAACACGTCGCGCCCCCACGCGGTATGCCGCTGCGGTACGGGTCGACGATCTCGGCGTGGCGGGCGACGGCCGTGAAGCCTGTGCCGAAGCCGCCTATGAACGGGACGGTCACGAACGGCACTGGGTACCGGGCCTCGTAGCGCACCTCGGCGCACCGGGTGAACTCGGCCTCCACCGGCGCCAGCTCCAACCGCTCGGGATTGCGGCCCATGTCGGCGATGGCGGCTCGGCCGGCGGCATCGGCGCGGGCGGCGGCGTCGTCGCCGACGGGCGCTTCCACGTAGGCCCGGACCGCCTCTCGCGCAGCCGACGAGGCCGCCATCTTGGCGTCCACGACGGCCCAGGCGTTGGCCACCAGCAGCACGCCGGCGACGAAGACGAGGAGGCCGAACGGCAACGCCTCGGCCCCCGCCAGCTGGCCCTGCTCGTCCCGTCGCAAGCGACGCAGCACCGTCACCGGAACTGCTCGACGCGGAGCCGGACGGTGCGGTCGATGTCACCGAAGGCGAGGACCCCACCCGATCGCAGAAGCACGCTCGGCACTCGGCCCTGAACCCGCAGGACGACGTCGTCGGCTGTCGACCGGCCCCAGTCGAAGGTCACCCGGTCACCGAAGCGGCCCAGCAGGCGCCGGGCCTGTTCCTCGGCGGCGGCGAGGGCATACGGCCCGCCGTCGGAGCCGGCAACCTGGCGAGCCGCGTCGTAGGCGACCGAGGTGACGACCGACGTGGCGTACAGGTTCAGCAGGGCCTGCATGGCGAACAGCAGCATCCCGAGGAAGAGAACGAAACCGATCCACGTCGAGATGGGACCGTTGCCCCGCTCCGACCGCCGCCCGCGGCGAGCGGCCACCTTCGTCAGCTGCCGATTTCGTTGATCTGGTTGTCGGTGCGGGTACTGGCGTTGTCCCACAGTTCCTGGACCCCGATCCACATGACGGCGCCCAGGGCCGCCATGATCAGTACCGCGATGGCGGCGGAGATGACGCCCTCGCCCCGCTCGTCGCGCACCGCCCGGCCCACGGTCATACGCAGCCAGATGTAGGTGAACAGCACAGTGTCCTTGGGTGAACTGCCGATCATCGCTGACACTCCTTGGGTCGGTTCATGACTGGGAGTAGAGGCGCAGGGCCTCCATGAAGGGGACGACGAGGAAGAGGATCCCGGGGACGAGGGCGGCCACCGTGACCGGCACCCAGACCTGCTGGGAGCGGCGTTCGATGGTCTCGATGAGCGCCCGGTGGGCGTCACGGCGGATGGCCCTGGCCTCCTCGGACACCAACCGGCCAAGGTCGCTCGCCTCCCGGTTGAGAGCGAGCACGGGCAGCAGCCGGGTGAGAGCCTCCACGTCCGCGACGGTGGCCCACTCCCGCAGCGCCTCCACCTCCGACAACCCCTGGCGGATGCGCCCGCAGACCCGGGCCAGATCGCGAGCCGCCACCCCGTTGCCCCGGGATGCCAACCGGTTGAGGGCACTACCGAGCGAGAAGCCGGCAGCCAGCAGCATGGCCAGCTGCTCGGCCACGACCGGCAGCTCCTGGAAAAGCCGGGACTTCCATGCCGCCGACGCCGATGCCAGACGCTGCTCGAGGATGAGGAAGGCCAGCAGCGGTCCCGAGAGCAGGAAGATGAGACTCACGACGGCGGGCGGCCGCGTGGCGACCGTCACCAACGCGGCCAGCCCGAAGCCGGCCAGGCTCCACCCCACCTGCCGGAGGCGGAAGGCCGTGACGTCGAGGGGCGAGTGCAGCCGTTCAAGCCGGACGCCGAGGTCCTCCGTGACACCGAGCGCTCGGGCCAGCCGCTCGCCGATTCCCCGGCACAGCGGGCCGACCACGTCGCGGAAGGACTCAATGGAGAGAACGTGGCGGCTGCTGACGGTGGCGGCACCGCCAGGCGTGTAGGGCCGCAGCCGGTCGGCCAGGCTCAACCGGGCGAACCACCGGACCTGGGAGAGCAGGAGCGTCGCTCCCGCCCACAGCATCAGCCCGAACACGACGGCCAGCCTCATTCGAAGGCACGCTCCTCGTCGGGAAGCTGCATGATCCGCCCCGACCACAGCCAGCACCCGATGACCACTGCGACCGCCACCAGCGCGGCCAGCTGCCCGGCGGGCGAGCGGAACGCCTCTCGTCCGTTGCCGATCGACAGCCCGGCGAGGGCCATGCCGACCGGCACGATGAGGACGAACCGGCGGGCGAAGCGGACCCCGGCCTGCTTGGCCTGGGCGTCCTTGCGGTCCTGCACGTCGGCGACCCGGTCGTCGACGAGAGCGGCCAACCGGCGCTCGAGGTCGGTGCCGCCTACGTCGTGCGCCACGAGCAGCGTCTCGCACGCGGCGTCGGCAGTGGCGTCGGCCAGGCGAGCCTTGAGCACGCCCACCGTGCGGGCGAAGTCGGTGGTCAGGAGCCACTCACGCTGGGCGGCGGCGAAGGCCGGTCGCATCTCCTCGGGGCCTCTGGCCCCCACCTCGAACAGCGCCTGGGGGATCGACCGGCCCAGCGATCCCGTCAGCAGCGCCATCTCCTCGATCATCCGGGGCCAGGCCTCGGCCGTGGTCTGCCGGCGGTGGCGCCGGCGGGTGCGGTACGACACGGCCGGGTAGGTGGCGGCGAAGCCTCCGACGGCAAGGGCGGGCACGATCGCACCGAGAAGGGCGTAGGCGAGCGCGGTGGCGACCACGAGGATGACCACGACCGTGGCGACGAACTGCGAAGGACGCACCTCGTCGAGGCCGGCCTGCCGCAGCCATTGCTGCACCTGGCCCCGCCGCCGCCGGTTGGCTCCCCTGACGCCCGGCGACACGCCGAGTCCTCGCCAGCCGAACGCCACCGACGTGTACAGCAGGAACACGCCGTAGGCACCGAGCAGGCACAGGACGAGGCGCGTCATTCGAGGTTCGCCTTGGCTCGTGATCGGCTCCTGGGCGCGCCCGGCGCGACAGCGACCGCCCTCGGCCGTCGTGGCGCCACGCCGTTGCCGGACAGCCCGGACGGTCCGGACGGGTCGAGCAGGGCCCGAAGGTCGTACCCCGCATCCTCGAGGAAGCGCCCGGCCCGCACCGGGAGCTGCCCCGTCCAGCGCAGCGGCTCGTCCCGCCGGGCGCGCGTGAAGAGCTCGGTCAGGGTGAACGCCACCCCATCGCGGCCGGTTTGAAGCTCCTCCACCGCCACGATCTCGCTCACCCGCACGTCGCTGCCGACGCGGGTGCAGTGCACGACGAGGTCGACAGCCTCGCTCACCAGGGCGCTCAGGGCCGACAAAGGCAACTCCGTGGACGTGTCGGCCAGCTGGCAGATGAACCGCAGCCGGGTGAGGGCCTGGCGGGCGGAACCGGCGTGGATGGTGGTGAAGCCCTTCACGCCCGACGACAACGTGAGGAGCAGCGGCAGCGCCTCCCGGTCGCGGACCTCGCCCACGATGGCCACGTCGGGCGCCATGCGCAGGAAACCCGCCACCAGCCGCCGGAGGTCGACCTCCCGTCGGTCGGCCCGCGGCGGACGGGTCTGCATGGACGCGACGTTGGGCAACGGCAGGTCGGCCTCGAAGACCTCCTCGGCGATGACGACCCGCAGGCTCGGATCCAGCTCTGCCGCGCAACACGAGAGGAGCGTGGTCTTGCCCGCTCCGGGCGCACCCGAGAACACGATCGACAGGCGGGCGCGCACGCAGGCCCGCAGGAACTCGGCCACCGGCCGGTCGAACATCCCCCGATCGACCAACTCGTCGAGGCTGCGGTAGGCGACGCCGGTGAACTTGCGGATGTTCACCAGCACGTGCCCGTCACGGCCGACGTCGCCATGCACGATGTGGAGCCGCGCCCCGGTGTCGAGCTGGGCGTCCTGCAAGCCCTCGGCGGGGTCGAGCTTGCGGTGGGAAAGGGTGGCGTCGTCGAGGATCTTGGTAAGCGTGCGGACGACGTGCTCGTCGTCGTTGAAGACCTCGTCGTGGTAGCTCGACGGCCCGTGGTGGCGCTTTACGAAGATCAGATCAGGGCCGTTGATCATGATCTCCCACACGTCGTCGTCCGCCAGGAGCGGTTCGAGTGGGCCGTAGCCGGCCAGGTTGCGGAACGCCCGCTCGGCCACCACGTCGGGGTCAGCGAGGTCGAAGGCCCGTAGGCCTCGCTGGAAGTCGGACGACCACACCCGCACCTCGTCGTCGATAAGGGCCCGCAGCTTGGCCTTGCCGCCGTCGGCGGTCATCTCCAGGGAGATCTCCTTGGCCCGCGCCTGTACCCGCCGCTCGATCTCCTGAAGGGGCGAGAGCTCGCTCACGATCCCGCCGCCTCGGCGGTGTAGTGGCCGAGGGAGCCGGGTCGCACCGGCTCGGGGGCGCCGCGCTGGTCCGCTGGGCGAGCGCGCTCGGCGACGGCTCGGAGCGCGCCCGCCAGCGGAGATGTGAGCGCCGCCGGGAGGCGGGTGGCGTCCCGGAGCGACTCTTCGAGACGGCGCTCGGGGAGGAAG
>DASUXN010000366.1:0-6158 GCA_036377875.1 Acidimicrobiales bacterium | reverse complement strand
GCCATCCGGGCGAACCTGGCCACGACGGGCCTGGCCGGCCAGGCCACCGTGGTGTGCAGCGAGGCGCTGCGCTTCCTCGACGGCTGCGGTCAGACGTTCGACGTCGCCCTCGCCGACCCTCCCTACTCCTACAACGGCTGGGCGGACGTGCTGGCCCGGCTGCGGGCCGGCCTGGTCGTGCTGGAGTCCGGCTCGGAGCTCGATCTGGGGCCGGCATGGGAGGAAGTACGCACCAAGCGGTACGGCGATACGGTGGTTACCCTCGCCCGCCCGCGTTGAAGGGGCAACGTGTCGATCGCCCTCATTCCTGGCTCCTTCGATCCCGTGACCAACGGGCATCTCGACATCGTCGACCGCACCGCCCGCAAGTTCGACAACGTCCTGGTGGCGGTGGCCACCAACCCCCGCAAGTCGAGCGCCCTGTTCACGGTGGAGGAGCGGGTCGCCATGCTCCGGGAGGTCACCACCGGCTTCCCGACGGTCCGGGTGAAGTCCTTCACCGGCCTCCTCGCCGACTTCGCCGTCGAGCACGCCGTGACCGCCATCGTGAAGGGCCTGCGGGCGGTGTCGGACTTCGACTACGAGTTGCAGATGGCCCAGCTCAACCTGCGCCTGTCGGGGGTGGACACGCTGTTCATGCCCACCGCCCCCGAGCACTCGTTCCTGTCTGCCACGCTGGTACGGGAAGTGGCCAGCTACGGAGGCGACGTCTCCTCCATGGTCCCCGCCGTGGTGGCCCAACGGTTGAAGGAGCGCTTCGCCCAGTGATTGACGGAAGGAACCGATGAGCGTCTCCGAGCATCGTGAGGCTCCTGACACCGAGATCCTGCTGCGGCGGGTGGTGGATCTCGTCAACGCCGCCCCCAAGATGCCGCTGTCCTCCACGGTGCGGCTGGAGAAGGACGAGCTTCTGGAGCTGCTCCACGAGGCCATCGAGCGCCTGCCCGACGAGCTCCGCCAGGCCCGCTGGCTGCTGCGGGAACGCGAGGAGTACCTGGCCAAGGTCACCCGCGAGGGTGACGACATCCTGGCCGCGGCCCGGGAGCGGGCCGAGCGCATCGTCCAGCGCACCGAGCTGGTCAGGGAGGCTCAGCGCCTGTCCCGGCGGATCATGGAGGACGCCCAGGACGAGGCCCGCCGGCTCCGCCACGAGGCCGAGGACTACTGCGACCAGAAACTGGCGACTTTCGAGATCGTCCTCGAGCGCACCATGAAGACGGTGCAGGCGGGACGGGAGAAGCTGCGGGTGGCGCCGCTGCCCGAGGGGCAGCAGGGCGAGATCGGCGGGCCGGCCGCCCCCGGTGAGCTCGACACCGGCGAAGTGTTCTTCGACCAGGACGTCGGCGGGTAAGGACGCCGGCGGTGCCGCCCGCCTGCGTGGCCCGAACGTCATGACCGCTCCGTCGCTTGTTCTCAACGTCGCCGACCTGCTGCACCGGCCGGCGGCCCGCCGCCGGGCCCGGCACACGCTCGAGGCCGGCCCTCTCCAGGTGCTGAGCACGACCGTCCCCGCCGGGAGCGAGGTCGACGTCGACACCATGCTCGAGTGGGTGTCGGACGGCATCCTGGCCACCGGCACCGCCACCGCGCCCTGGGTGGCCGAGTGCCGCCGCTGCCTGGCCCCGGTGGACGGCTCGATGACGGCCCCGTTCCAGGAGCTGTTCGAGGTGGAGTTCCGCGACGGCGAGTCGTACCCCCTCAAGGGGGACCGCATCGACCTCGCCCCGCTGGTCAGCGAGGCGCTCCTGCTCGGCCTCCCCCTCGCCCCCCTGTGCCGGGAAGACTGCGCCGGGCTGTGCCCGACCTGCGGCGCCGATCTCAATTCCGGGCCGTGCGCCTGCGATCCCGACCCGCCCGATCCCCGCTGGGCCGCCCTCGAAGTGCTGAAGGAGAACCACCCCCGAGACGGCTAAGCTGGTCCGTCCGATGGCCGTTCCCAAGAAGAAGACGTCAAAGGCCAAGAGCCGTAGCCGGCGCGCCAGCGCCTGGACCCTGGCCGCGCCGCCGCGCAGCACCTGCCCCCAGTGCCGGCGGGCGAAGCTGCCGCACGTCGTCTGCTCGAACTGCGGGTGGTACGGCGGCCGGCAAGCGATACTCGTCGATTAGCGCCCTCCCCGAACTTCCGCCCTCGTGACGATGCTGCCCATCGCGGTCGACGTCATGGGCGCCGACCGGGGGCCAGCGGAGATCGTGGCCGGCGCCCGTCAGGCGGCCGACGAGCACGGCATCCCGGTGATGCTGGTGGGCCAGCCCGAGGTGCTCGAGACCCTCGACATCGGCGACCTCCCCGTCCTCCACGCGTCCGAGGTCATCGACATGCACGACGACCCCGCCGCCGCCATTCGCCGCAAGCGGGACGCGTCGGTGGTGCGGGCGGCCGAGGCGGTGCGCGACGGCAAGGCGGCGGCCATGGTCAGCGCCGGCAACACGGGCGCAGCGGTGGCCAGCGCTTTGCTCCGGGTGGGGCGGATCTCGGGGGTGCAGCGTCCGTGCATCGCCACCGTGCTGCCCCGGCCGGGCTCCCCCACGCCGCCCACCATCCTGGTCGACTCGGGCGCCAACGCCGAGTGCGCGGCGGGGTGGCTCGTCCAGTTCGGGCAGATGGGGGCGGTCTACGCCGCCGCCCGCTTCGGGATCGAGCCCAAGGTGGGGCTGGTGTCGATCGGCGAGGAGGCGTCCAAGGGGACGGCGCTGATAAAGGAGGCCCACGCCCTTCTGGCCCAACCGGGTGTGTTCGACGGAACGGGCGGCACGTGGATCGGAAACGTGGAGGGCCGCGACGCCCTCACCGGCGCCGTTGACGTGATGGTCGCCGACGGTTTCACCGGAAACGTCCTGCTCAAGACGCTCGAGGGCGGGGCGAGGGTCATGGTCGACGCCGTCCTGGCCGCCCTGAACTCCACGCCCGAGACCAAGGCCGCGTCGGAGGTGCTGGTGCCCGCCTTGCTCCCTCTGTACGTGGAGATGGACCCCGACACCTACGGCGGGGCCATGCTGCTCGGGGTGGACGGCGTGTGCATCATCAGCCACGGCAAGAGCACGGCCCGGGCCATCGTCAACGCGGTGCGGCTGGGAGCTGACATGGTCGAGACCGACCTGGTGGGCCGGCTGCGGAAAGTGGTCGGCCGGACGCGCGGAGAGGTGCAATCGGCCTAGGCGGCGGCCTACGATTCACAAGCGCACAAGCAAGGAATTAGTTAGAGTCCGGCCCGTCCGTTCTCCGACGTTCGGGAAGGTGGGCCATGTCCCCGATCGACATCGACAGTGGCCCCCTGGGCCGGCCGCAGGTGCTCCAGCTCATCCAGGAGCGACTGGCGGAGATCCTCGAGATCGACCCTGCGGAGATCAGCGAGGGCGCCTCCTTCACCGACGACCTCGATGCCGACTCGCTCGCGCTCATCGAGCTGGTCGAAGCGCTGGAGGCCGACCTCAGCTCGCGCCAGGCCGGGTTCCGCATCGAGGACGAGGACCTGGAAGACCTGAAAACCGTCCGCGACGCGGTTGACTACGTCGTCGGGCGCGTGGGCGAGGCGGCCCCATCCTGAGCGAGACCCCTACGGCGGTGCGGCTGAGCGAGAGGCTGGGGCGCGAGTTCGACGATCCTGAGCTGCTCTGCCGGGCCATGGCGCACCGGTCATGGTGCGCGGAGAACCCCGGAACAGGATCCAACGAGCGGCTCGAGTTCCTGGGCGACGCCGTGCTGGGCCTGATCGTGACCGCCCACGTGTACCGCACCTATCCCGACCTGCCCGAGGGCCAGCTGGCCCAGGTCCGGGCGTCGGTGGTCAACGCCACCACCCTGGCCGAGGTGGCCGAGGAGCTGGGCATCGGTCCCTATCTGCTACTGGGCAAGGGCGAGGACGCCTCCAGCGGCCGGGAGAAGGGCACGATCCTGGCCGACGCCATGGAGGCGATCATCGGCGCTGTCTACCTCGACGGGGGCTGGGAGGCGGCCGAGGACCTCGTCCTGCGCATGATCGGCGCCCGCATCACCGAGGCGGCCGCCGGCCCCGGCGCGGGCGACTACAAGACCCGGCTCCAGGAGCTGGCCGCCCACCGTTTCGAGGAGCTGCCGCGCTACGACGTGGAGGGCGACGGTCCCGACCACGCCAAGCGGTTCACCGCCACCGTCGTGCTGCGGGGCGAGGCGCTGGGGGTGGGCCACGGCCGGTCGAAGAAGCAGGCCGAGCAGGCGGCGGCTCGGGTGGCATGGAGCGTCCTGTCGGAGGCGGCCGCAGGGGAGGGGACCCGGGGCGAGCAGCTTGGTTGAGCGAAATCGTGCCTGAGCTGCCCGAGGTCGAGACCCTCAAGCGCGACCTCGAGAAGGAGGTCGTGGGCAAGCGCATCCGCGCCGTCGAGGTGACCGGCATGCGCTCGATCCGACGCCATCCCAACAAGAAGCACTTCATCGGCAAGCTCGAGGGCAAGAAGATCAACGGCGTCGAGCGGCGCGGCAAGTACCTCCTGTTCAAGTTGGAGGGGGGCGACGTGCTCGTCGTCCACATGGGGATGAGCGGCCAGCTGCTGAAGGCCAAGGGCGGGGTGAAGGACCCTCCGCCCAAGCACACCCACGTGGTGTTCACCTTCACCCAGGGCGGCCAGATGCGCTTCGTCGACCCCAGGACGTTCGGGGAGATGTTCGTGACCACGCCCGACGAGCTGGAGGAGGTCGTTCCCGAGCTGGCCCACCTCGGCTTCGATCCCCTCGACGACGTCATGTCGTGGACCCGCTTCGGCGAGCTGCTCCAGGCCAAGAAGACCAAGCTGAAGACGCTCCTGATGGACCAGAAGTTCGTGGCCGGCATCGGGAACATCTACAGCGACGAGATCCTGTGGGCCGCGGGGCTGCGCTACGACCGTTCGTCGGAGCGGCTGACGTCCCAGGAGGTGCGCCGGCTCTGGCGGGCCATGATCGAGACCCTCCAGGACGCGGTCAAGCACCGGGGATCGTCGCTGTCGGACGAGCAGTACGTCGACCTGTTCGGGAAGATGGGCGAGTACCAGAAGGAGCACAAGGTCTACGACCGCGAGGGCCAGACCTGCCGCCGCTGCCGCTCCACCATCACCAAGGTCAAGGTCAACGGCCGGTCGTCATTTCTGTGCCCCCAGTGCCAGGTGTGACCTCCTGACGGCCGGGAACGGCGGCGGGGTCCGCCGATGCGGGGACGGGCGCCGGTAGCGTCGAGGGGATGTTCCTTCGGGCCCTGACCCTCAAGGGCTTCAAGTCGTTCGCCGACCCGACCACGCTCGAGCTGGAGCCGGGGCTCACGGTGGTGGTGGGGCCCAACGGGAGCGGCAAGTCGAACATCGTGGACGCCGTGGCCTGGGTGCTGGGGGCGCAGGGGCCTCGCACCGTCCGCTCCCAGCGCATGGAGGACGTGATCTTCGCCGGCAACGGGCGCCGGCCCGCGCTGGGGCGGGCCGAGGTGGCCCTGACCATCGACAACTCGGCCGGCCTGCTGCCCATCGGGTTCAGCGAGGTGACGATCACCCGCACCCTGTTCCGGTCCTCGGGCGAGTCGGAGTACGCCATCAACGGCGTGCCGTGCCGGCTGCTCGACGTGCAGGAGCTGCTGTCGGACACCGGTGTGGGGCGCCAGCAGCACGTGATCGTGTCCCAGGGCAATCTCGACCAGGTCCTCGACGTCCGCCCCGAGGACCGCCGCCTGATCATCGAGGAGGCGGCCGGCATCCTCAAGTTCCGCCGCCGCCAGGAGACGGCGGAGCGGCGTCTCGAGTCCACCGAGGCCCACCTGGTGCGCCTCAACGACCTGCTCACGGAGCTGCGCCGCCAGATGCGGCCCCTCGAGCGCCAGGCCGAGGCGGCGCGCCGCCACGACGAGCTGGCGGCCGAGCTGCGAGCCCTGCGCCTGTACCTGGCCGGTCGTTCGCTGGCCGGCCTCCAGGCCCGGGCCGAGGCCGGGGCGCGGGAGCGGGCTCGCCTCGGCGCCGAGGAGGCGTCGACGCTGGCCGAGATGCGCCGCCTGGACGACGAGGTGGCGGCGGCGGAAGCGCGGCTGGCGTCGATCGACCGGCGTGGGCTCGACGCCGCCGTCGCCCGCCTCGACGCGCTGCGGGAGCGGGGCCGCGGCCTGGCCGCCCTCATCGCCGAGCGGGCCCGGTCGCTGGCCGCCGAAGTGGCGTCGGTGGAGGGGGGC
>DASUXN010000365.1:0-3562 GCA_036377875.1 Acidimicrobiales bacterium | reverse complement strand
CGGCGAAGAAGACCGGCGCGAAAATACCCAGGGCGACCTGTTCGAACGTGTGGCGCAGGCGGTCGTCGAAGCGCTTCACCTGGCCCACGAGGATCCCGGCGAGGAACGCACCCAGCACGGCTTCCAGGCCGAGCCCGTGGGTGATGGCGCCGAAGCCGAGGGCCAGCACCATCAGCCCCGTGATCTTGACCGTGTCGCCGCCCACCACGTTGTCGAGGCTGCGGATGACCCAACCGACGAACCGCCGGCCCACCGTGAAGGCCAGCACGAGGATGACCAGCACCGACGCCACCGACTTTCCCGCGTCGGCCACGTCGATCGTGCCGCTGGCGGCCAGTCCGGCCACGACCGACAGCAGGATCCAGCCGATCGTGTCGTCGATCATCCCCGCCGCCAGCGTCACCTGGCCGATGTCGCGCCGGATGATCTTCATCTCCATCAAGACCTTGGCGATCACGGGAATGGCCGAGATGCTCATGGCCGTCCCCAGGAAGAGGGCGAAGACCAGTCGCTTGTCGGGGGCGGCGAGGAACGACTCGGGCAGCATGAACCCGAGGGTGATACCGGTGGCGAAGGGAACGACCACACCGCCCAGAGAGATGGCCGCCGCCCCTTTCCCCTTCCGGGCGATGAGGCCGACGTCGGTCTCGAGGCCGGTGAGGATCAGGAGCATGATCACCCCGAGCCACGAGACGATCTCCAGTAGGTGGAACTGCTCGGGAGTGGCCGGGAAGATCGACTCGAACACCCCGGGCGCGACCGCGCCCAGCAGCGATGGGCCGATCAGGAAACCACCGAGCAGCTCGCCCACGACCGAGGGCAACTTGGCGCGCACGGCCAGTTCGCCCATGGCCCGGGCCACGAGCAGCAGCAGGGTGAACTGGACGAAGAACAGGAACAGCTCGTGCTCGCCGAGCGGCTTGATGACAGGCAAGGGCGCTCCAGGGTCGCGGTCCTAGGGGCCGCACGGGCCTCGCCGGACTTGTACCCCGACTCAACCCAGGCTCAAGCCAGGAAATGGTTGGGCCGACGACGGTGTTGAAGGTGGTGACATGACTCTGACCAATCCCCGCACCGACGTCGCCTGGCGCCAGGAGGCCGCCTGCCGGGGTCTCGAGACCGACATCTTCTTCCCTCTGACCGAGGAGGAGGCGGCCGAGGCCAAGGCCGTGTGCGCCACCTGCCCCGTCCGCGATCTGTGCCTCGAGTACGCCCTGATCACCCGCCAGGACGACGGGGTCTGGGGCGGCCTGACCGAAACCGAGCGTCGCCGGGTGCGCCGCCGGCGCCGCGAGGCTGCGGCCCGCCGCGCCGCCTGACAGGAACGTCGAGAAATTTCTTCCGGCGACGTGTAGAGCCGGAGGCGGGTGGGTAGGCCGAGCCAGGCGATCGTTCGCCCCTCTTCTTTCCCATTGCCTGTGACCCAGACGCTCCACACCGTTCTCCCCCACCCCCCGCGTCAACAAGACGCCTGGGTGTGCCGCGCCGCTTGCCGCGCCCTGCCCACCGAGCTGTTCTTCCCGGCCGGTGAGCTGGACGACCAGGCTGTGGAGCAGGCCGAGGAGGCAAAAGCGGTGTGTGCGTCCTGCCCGGTCCGTACGCCCTGCCTGGAGTTCGCCATCGCCACCAACCAGCCCTACGGGATCTGGGGCGGGGCCAACACCTCCGAGCGCCGGTCGATCCGCCGGCGCCGCCAGGCCGAGCGGCGTCGCCAGGCCAGCTAGCCCTCGGGCTTCAGGCCAGCTTCACCCCGGCCGCCCGGATCGTCTCCAGCGCCCGCGTGCCGTCGCCCGGGTTCAGGTCGACGGCGCCGATGGCGTCGGTGACCACGGTGGCCCCGAACCCCAGCCGGATGGCATCGAGGCCGGTCTCCTTCACGCAGTAGTCGGTGGCCAGGCCCACGATCACGACGTTGCGCACACCTCGAGCCCGCAGGATTTCCTCCAGGCCGGTGTCGGCGTGCTCACCCGTGGTCGGCTCCCGCACGCTGAACGCCGAGTAGCCGTCCTCGCCGCCCTGGCCCTTGCGCACCACGTCGGCACCGTCGACGATTCGCAGCGAGGGGTGGAACCGTGCCCCCCACGAGTCGGCCAGGCAGTGAACCGGCCACACGCCCCCGTCCTTGGCGAAGTGGGGAGTGGTGGGCGGGTGCCAGTCCTGGGTGTAGACGATCGCCGCTCCTGACCGGGAGGCCCACTCGATCTCCTGGTTGACGGGCTCGACGACGTCCTCGCCGCCGGCCACGTAGAGGCTCCCGGCCGGGTCGGCGAAGTCGTTCTGCATGTCCACGACCAACAGCGCAGTCGTCGGGTCGTAGCTCCCTGCCATTTGCGGTAGGGCTCAGGCGGCCCCGGCCACCGTCGCGGCCTTGTCGCTCAGGGCCCGGATGAGGTCGTCGTAGGCCGTCTTGAAGGTGGCCACACCCTGGTCCTCCAGCACGACCGCCACCTCGGCCAGGTCGACCCCGGCGGCCTCGATGCCGGCCAGCGTGTTGCGGGCCTCGTCCACCCCTGCGTCGACCGTGCAGTCGACCGTGCCGTGGTCGACGAAGGCCTCGATGGTGGGCTCGGGCATGGTGTTGATGGTGTTGGGGCCCATCAGGGGCTCCACGTAGAGAAGGTCGGGGTAGGCGGGGTTCTTGGTCGACGTCGACGCCCACAGGGGCCGCTGCACGTGGGCGCCCCTTGCGGCCAGGGCCTCCCAGCGGGGGCCCGAGAACCTCTCCTGGAACAGGCGGTAGGCGAGCTTCGCCTGGGCCACGGCGGCCTTGCCCCGCAGCGCCATCGCCTCGTTGCCGCCGATGGCCTCGAGGCGACGGTCGACCTCGGTGTCGACCCGGCTGACGAAGAAGGAGGCGACGCTGTGGACGGTGGACAGGTCGCCGTCGAACTCCTCCAGCCCCGAGATGTACGCCTCGATGACCTGGTCATAGCGACTGAGGGAGAAGATCAAGGTGATGTTGATGTTGCGACCCTCGGCGATCATCTGGCGGATGGCGGGCACGCCCTCGGCGGTGGCCGGGATCTTCACCAGCAGGTTCGCCTCGTCGATGCGCTGATGCAGCCCCCGGGCTGCCTCGATGGTGCCGGCGGTGTCGTGGGCGAGGGAGGCGGCGACCTCGATCGAAACGAAGCCGTCGCAGTGGGCGGATTCGTCGTACACCGGCCGCATGATGCGCAGCCCCTCCGTCACGTCGGTGATGGCGAGCTCCCAGTAGGCGTCCTCGACGGTGTGGTCGGCGAGCAGGGCGCGGAGCTGGTCGTCGTAGCGCGACCCCTCAGACACCGACTTCTGGAAGATGGACGGGTTGGACGTCACCCCTCGGATCCCGTCGGCGACCGCCTTCTCGAGCTCGCCGGTCTCGACCGCGGCGCGCCGCAGGTTGTCGATCCAGGGACTTTGGCCGACCTTTTCGTAGAGGTCGTGCAGCTTGGTCATAGGCCACCTCCAGGGGAGACAGCTTCATTCTTCCCCACCCCGGCGGGTAATCCCCACGCCCGTTCCGACGGGCCGAGCGCCGTGAGCCGGCCCGCGTGCCGGCTCGCCACTGGGGAAGGGAGCC
>DASUXN010000364.1:0-3231 GCA_036377875.1 Acidimicrobiales bacterium | reverse complement strand
GTTCCTCCGGACCGGGCGGACCGAGGCGGTGTCCGCGTGGAGGGCAGCCTGGGTCTGCTCGAACAGTCGCATCATCCCTTGGGTGTCGGCCTCCTCGACCGCCTCCAGCAGAGTGGTGCGGACCCGACCGGTGTGCAGGTTCCCACCCGGCTTGTACGCCAGCGCCCGGCCGAACTCGCTGCGGGTGCGGGCGGTCAGCGGGCCGGCGTTGACCCGCTCGTGGGCGGCCAGGGCGGCCTGGAAGTGGCGCTCGGCAGCGGTCCACTGCTCGGCGCAGGCCCACAGCATGCCCAGCACCCGTGAGACCGAGCCCCGGCACACCAGGCCGGGTCCCCAGACGATCATGCGGCGGGAGTAGGGCGCGAGCAGGCGGGCCAGCATGTCGACCCGCTCGTCCCCCACGAGAGCGGCGGCTTCGCCCATGGCGGCGACGGTCGGCAGCCAGGTGCGATCCTGGGGCAGGTCCGTCCCCTCCTCGGCGAGCAGGTCGTCCAGCTCGACGGCGGCGTCCTCGGCGCGCCCGCAGGAGGCGAGGAGCAGCGCCAGCGTCGCACGCCACCAGGGGTGGCCGTCGTGGGCTCGAGCCAGCTCGCGCCACACGTCGACGAGGCTTTCGAGCTCGGCGTCGCTGCCCCAGTCGAGTAGCAGGCCGAGCTGCTGCACCCAGTAGTTGGACGCAGCCGCAGGGTCCTGGGCGTCCTGGCCGAGAGCGAGGGCGCGGTCGATGTCGGCGGCCGCGTCTCCGGAGCGGCCTTCGAGGAGCGCCCACAGAGCCGACCACGCCGCCGCGTCGCGCTGGTGCAGGGGATCGTGAGAGCGGATGGCGAGCTTGGCGTGCAGAGCACGGTCACGGTCGGCATCGACCACGTGGCCCTGTTCGAGCAGGTCGACCAGTCGCCAACCGTGGGCGAGAAGGGCGAGGTCGGGGTCGCTCGCCGACGAAGCCATGGCGAACAGCTCGCCGTCGATCTCGACCCGATCCTCGAGGTCGTCGGGCGAGGACAGTGCTTCGTGGCGGGCCCGGAGGACGGCGCCCATGGTGGCGGGGTCGCGGCTGTCCCACGCCAGCTCCCACGCCCGGTCGCTGCGGGCCTTGCGCTCGTCGGGGGAATCGAAGGCAGCCCTCGCCTGGGCGAGGCGGGCCACGAGCTTGGCCCGGAGACCGGGATCGTCGGGGTTGGCGGCGACGGCCGCGTCGAGCAGTCCGATGAGCAGGCCGTCCGCCCCCCAGATGCCGAACACGTCGCCGAGGCCGAGGACGGCCCGCCCCAGCCTCGGGCCATCCTTGGCGATCTCCGCCAGGGCCGCCGCCTGGAGATACGACTGGCGGGCCCGCGCGGATTCCCCTGCGAGGCGATGAGCCTCTCCGAGCTGCATGAGCAGGTCGATGCGCGTGGACGGGTCGGCCGCGCCGTCGAGGAAGGCGATGGCCCGGCCCAAGTACTCGGCCGCCTCGGCGAAGGCGTGCACCCGCGTGGCGGCGGCCGCCGCTTCCCGGGCATGCTCGACAGCCTCTGCCGAGCGCCCGACGGGCGTGGCCGCGGCGCGGTGGTGGAGGCGGACGGCAGGAGCTGTGGCCACGGCCCAGCGGGGACGTTCGAGAAGCTCGGCAATCTCCTGGTGGAGGTAGACGCGGCGGTTGGCGGCCAGGGACTCGTGCACGGCCTCGTGCATCACGTCGTGGACGAACCGGTACCAGCCCTTGCGCCCGGCGACGGGCGCGACCACGCCCACGGTGGTCGCGGACGCCAATGCGGTGCGCGATACGTCGTCTTTGCCCTCGAGCATCTCGAGCAGGATCTCGGCGGGGAACGTCGGGCCGATGGCGGCGGCGACCTCGACGACGCCCCGGGTCTGGGAGCCCGGGCCTCCGAGCCGGCGGTTGACGACCTCGGCGACGGTATGGGCGACGCCTACGGAGTCCACCGCAGCCACGTTGACGGTCCCCCCGGAGAGGCCGCCGGCGGCGTGAAGGTCCCTGATGACCTCGGTGAGGAGCAGGGGGTTGCCCTCGGACGCTCGCCACAGGACCTCGGCCAGGACACCGGCCGACCTCCCCGCCACGGCTGCCCGATCTACGAGCAGGGCGGTCACGGCCTGGGGTGAGAGGTTGGCGAGGAACAGCCGCTCGAGCGGTTCACTGGCGGGGTTGTCCAGGAAGCCGGCGAGGGGGTGGCTGGGGTGGATGGCCGCGTCGCGGTAGGTGGCGACGACCAAGAGGTTCCCCGAGCGCGGCCCGTGGGCGAGTCGCTCGAGAACCTGGACAGTCGAAGGGGTGGCCCGGTGGAGGTCCTCGAGGACCAGGAGCACGGGGTCTGGGCCCAGCGCCCGGAAACCGGCGGCGATGGCGTCGTGGAAGCGGGGTCGGGGCCCGCCGGTGTCCGTGTCGGTGGGCTGGCCGCCGAGCCGCTTGGCCGCGTCGAGAACGAGCTGCACCAGCGCGGGACCGTTCCGAGTGAGCTGATCTCTCAGCCACTCGTCGGAACACGAGGGGAGTGCGGCTTCGAGGGCCTCCACGAAGGGTTCGTAGGGCGTGGGGCCGGTGGCGCTGCACCGTCCCACCAGGACCTGCCCACCGTCGGCCTCGACGTACTCGGCCAACTCGGAGGCGAGGCGGGTCTTGCCGACCCCCGGCTCGCCGGCGAGGAGCACGAAGCGGAACGCGCCGTCCACCGCGTCCTGCCAGAGAGCGCGCAGCCGGGCCAGCTCGGGCTGGCGCCCGACCATGGTGCCTCCATCGGGACAGTCGAGGGGGCCCATGGGTGCGAGCGGAGCAGCTCGGCGGGCGGCCCGCTTGGCGGTCCGCCCCGTGGTCGTGAGCCGACGGCGGACGCGCGGGCGAACTGTCGAGCCCGCCTGCCCTTCTGCCGGCGCGCTGTCGTCGCCAGAGATCCGGATCTCCACCATGTTGCGGATCGGCACTCGCCAACCCCGACTTGAGGAAAAGTTCCGACTTCCCGGCCCGGAGCTGCGGCGGTGCCGCGCTCCCAACAGCGGCCGGTAGCCTCGGCCGCCATGAGCCACGCCCCCGGGAGCTCAGCGGCCACCGATCGGCCGCCCGAGCCGGCGACCGGAGTTCCGCCTGACGGGACGGATCCGGGCCCGCCGGCACCTTCCTGGCGACCCTTCCCGACCCTCGTACGTGGCCTGCTCCGGTACCTGGCAGTGGCGCTGGTGGGCGTCGTCCTGGTGCTCGCCGGGCTGATCTGGGACGCCGTCGTCCACGCCCAG
>DASUXN010000363.1:0-2517 GCA_036377875.1 Acidimicrobiales bacterium | reverse complement strand
GACCTGCTGGCGGTAGACGGCCTCGGTGGTCGCCGCGTGCACGGCTTCCACCTCCCCGGCGTTCACCCCGGTCATCTTGTGGGGTGCCTTGATGCCCTGGAAGATGGGACGGGCCAGCTTGGTGGGGGAGCGGTCGAGGCTCTTCTTGACGGTCAGGTAGGAGGCCCGGTCGCGGGCCGTCCACTCCCACTCCCGCCGCTGCAGGAATCGGAAGGCGGAGGGGAAGGTGTCGGTGTTGAGGGTCGTCTCGATCTGGAACACCTTGATGCCCGACGCCTTGATCAGCCGGCCCATCCGCCAGTTGGACGAGTGCAGGGCCGAATTGTGCTGGTCCATGACGGACTTGCTGTGCTGCAGGGTGTGGACGTTGTGGTGGTGGCGCAGGCTCTTGTAGGTGGTGAGGCCGGTGCCGAGGCTCTTGTGGCCCCCGTCCATGGAGACGAGGTTGATGTTCACGTAGACGAGCAGGTCGCTGGTGGCGGCCCGCTTGTTCAGCTCGACCAGTTCGCCCTCGGCGGTGTGGCCGACGACGACCAGGTTGTCTGGGTCCTCGGCGTCGTGCTGGGTGAGCAGGCCGTGGGGGGCGAAGGCGTCGTAGATCCGGTCGCCGAGGGCGTGGCGCAGCTCGGCCTCGGTCATGCGCCGGTGCAGACCCAGGGCGGCGATGAGGACGACGTCGTCCACGCCCGCCTCGGCCGCCATCTCGAGCACCGCCTCGATCACTCTTTGGCGGTTGTCGGGCTTCTGCATGGGCGGCAGCGGCAGCGACAGGTCGTCGAAGGCGATCGTCAGCTTCATGCCGGGGCGCAGCAGGGCCGGGAGAGGCTCGCTGTCACCGACGGGATTGCGAAGGGCGTGGCGGACGGCGGCGTCCGGATCGTCGAGGGGCGGAAGTGGCTCGTTGGGATAGACCACCCGGCTGCCCACCGGGAGCTTCTCGAGCTGGAACCCCTCGCCGGCGTGGAACAGGATCGGCGGGGTCGAGCGGTCGACCTCCAGCACGAACCCTGGACGGGTGTGTTCTCTCATCGGCTTCCCCGCCCCGGCGCACGGACGACGGCGATCAACGGCGCTTCTCCCCTCGAAGGTCGAACGCCACCTTGACCGCGCCCCGGCGGCCGGCGTTGGCGGCATGGTCGATGGCCTCACGGTAGCGGTCGAGCGGGTAGGTGGCCGAGACAAGACGTTCCAAGCGGGCGTCGGCCACCAGCCCGAAGGCGAGGTCGAACGTGCGCTGACCAGCCGTTTCGCGCCCGTAGGCATACGAGCCGCGCAGCGTGATCTGGCGCTGCCACAGCGGGGTCATGTCGATCGAGACGACCGCGGGCATGCCCAGCAGGCAGACCAGGCCGCCGGGCCGGACCACGGCCAGGTCGTCGGCCAGCGACGATTCCGTGCCCACGCAGTCGACAACCACGTCGGCGCCGCCCGAGAGCCCGCCCCCGACCCGCAGCGATCCCGTCAGCCGGCGCATGGCGCGGCGGGCCTCGGCCGGCTCGACGACCATGTCGGCGCCCAAGCTGGTCGCCAGCCGGCGTTGCTCGGGGTACTTGGCCACGGCGACGACGGTGCCGGGGTTGGCGTGGGCCCGAAGGGAGGCGATCGTGCACAGGCCGAGCGTGCCCGCGCCGAGCACGAGCACGGTGGCGCCGGTGAGGTCGGCGGCCTCGGTGGCGCCGAACACGCCGTGGACGGCACAGGCCGCCGGTTCCACCATCACCGCTGCCTCGTCGCTCATCCCTTCGGGCACCGGGTGGAGCTGGGACTCGTGGGCGACCAGGCCGGTCGACCAGCCTCCGCCCGTGTCGGAGCAGTAGCCGGTCTGGAGCCCCGGCTCGAGGTCGCCGAAGGCGATCCGCTCGCAGCGGTCGCGGCGGCCCTCGGCGCAGCCCCGGCAGGGCGGGTCGATCCCACGGGCCTCGCAGCCCAGCACCGGTTCCAGCACGACCCGCTGGCCGTTGGCCAGTTCGCCCACCACCTCGTGGCCGGGCACGAACGGGAACGACACCAGAGGCTCGAAGTATCGGGACGACTTCCCGTCCACCGTGGCCAGGTCGGACCCGCAGATACCGGCCAATCGGGGCCGCACCCGCACCCAACCGGGGCCGGGCAGGTCGGGGTCGTCGGTCTCGGTGAGGGAGAGCGGCCCGACGCGGGCGCCCAGCCCGGCGGCGAGCGAGCCCGCCACCTTGGCCACCGCGTAACGCGGCAGGTTCCGCTCGAAGAGGAGAGCCCGCATCAGTCCCGGGCCGGCGAGGTTGCAGCCAGCCGCGGCGCCAGTGGCAGCGGCGGCCGGGACGCCCCCGGCGACTTGGTCCACTGCTCGACCAGCCATCCCCGCTTGCGGGCGATGGCGGCCAGGCGGGGCTCGGCGTTGACGGCCACCGGGAACCCGACGGCTTCGAGCATGGGCAGGTCGCTGGCCGAGTCGGCGTAGGCGACCGACTCCGCCATCGACAGGCCGTGCTGGTGGGCGAAGGCGTCCATCACCAGGGCCCGGGCCTCGCCGGTGGGGGG
>DASUXN010000362.1:0-3270 GCA_036377875.1 Acidimicrobiales bacterium | reverse complement strand
GGGCGGGCGAGCTCGACGTCGGGTTTCCGACCACGGTGACCACGCCGTACGTGAACACCATCCCGCCCCACGCCGAGCCCGACTTCCCCGGGAACGACGAGCTCGAGCGTCGCATCGAGGCGCTCGTCGTCTGGAACACGGCGGCGATGGTCAGCCGGGCCAACGACACCGCGGACGGTCTCGGCGGCCACATGGCGACGCCGGCGTCGTTGGCGACGCTCTACGAGGTCGGCTTCAACCACTTCTTTCGTGGTAAGGCCGGCGACGGCCCGGCCGACCAGGTCTTCTTCCAGGGTCACTCCTCGCCCGGTGTTTACGCCCGTGCCTTCCTGGAAGGCCGCCTGACCGAGTCACAACTCGACGGCTTCCGCCGAGAGGCCGGCGGCGGGGGGCTGTCCAGCTATCCGCATCCGCGGCTGATGCCCGACTTCTGGGAGTTTCCCACGGTGTCGATGGGCCTCGGCCCCATGAACGCCGTGTACCAGGCCCGGTTCAACCGGTACCTGGAGCACCGCGGCATCACCGACACCAGCGGGTCCCACGTCTGGTGCTTCATCGGGGACGGCGAGTGCGACGAACCGGAGACGACGGCGGCGCTCACCCTGGCCGCTCGTGAGCGGCTCGACAACCTGACCTTCGTCGTGAACTGCAACCTTCAGCGCCTCGACGGTCCGGTGCGGGGTAACGGCAAGGTGATCCAGGAGCTGGAAGGCGTGTTCCGCGGCGCAGGCTGGAACGTTGTCAAGGTGATCTGGGGCTCTGCCTGGGACGACCTGCTGGCCGAGGACTCCGCGGCGGTACTGATCGACCGGATGGACTCGACGATCGACGGCCAATACCAGAAGCTCGCAGTCGAGCCGGCGGGCTATGCCCGCGAGCACTTCTTCGACCACGACGACCGGTTGACGGCGCTGGTGGAGGGCCGGGCGGACGACGACATTGCGTTCACCATGCCCCGCGGCGGGCATGACCGCCGCAAGATCCACGCCGCCTACCGGGCGGCTCGCGATCACCGCGGCACGCCGACGGTCATCCTGGCCAAGACCGTCAAGGGCTTCGCCCTCGGCCCGGAGATCCAGGCGCGCAACGCCGCCCATCAGATCAAGAAGATGAAGGCCGCACAGTTCACGGCGCTGCGCGACCGGCTCGGGCTCCAGGACCTCGCATCCGACGACGATCTCGCCGGTGACAAGCCGCCGTACCTCGGACTCTCGAAGGACTCGCCCGAGCACGAGTACCTCATGTCCCGCCGGCGCGACCTCGGCGGAGCGGTTCCCACTCGTACTTTGAAGGCGCGCACCATCGGCCAGCCCGACCCGAAGGTGTTCCAGGACGTGCTGCAGGGCTCGGGCGACCGGGCCGTGTCGACGACGATGGCCATGGCCGGGTTGCTGCGGGGCCTGCTTCGGGACCCCACCGTGGGTTCGCGGGTCGTGCCCATCGTTCCCGACGAAGCCCGCACCTTCGGCCTCGACGCCTTGTTCTCCGAGGTCAAGATCTACGCGCCGGGCGGCCAGCAGTACGAACCGGTCGACGCCGCCATGCAGCTCGCCTACCGCGAGGACAAGGACGGCCAGATTCTCGAGGAGGGGATCACCGAGGCCGGCTCGCTGAGCAGCTTCACGGCTGCCGGCACGTCCTACGCCACCTGGGGCGAGCCCATGATCCCGTTCTACCTCTTCTATTCGATGTTCGGCTTCCAGCGGGTGGGGGACCAGATCTGGGCGTTCGGCGACATGCGGGGGAGAGGGTTCCTGCTCGGCGCCACCGCCGGCCGCACGACTTTGAACGGAGAGGGCCTCCAGCACCAGGACGGTCACAGCCTGCTCCTGGCCTCCAGCGTTCCCAACGTCGCCGCCTACGACCCGGCCTTCGCTTACGAGCTCGGGGTCATCGTTCGGGACGGCATCGCCCGCATGTACGGCGAATCCCCGGAGGACGTCTTCTACTACCTGACCTTGTACAACGAGAGCTACCCGATGCCTCCTATGCCGGAGGGCGCCGAGGAGGGGATCGTGCGAGGCATTTACCGCTTCGCCCCCGCCCCCGATGGGCCGACCCGGGCGGCGACGATCCTGTTCAGCGGGACGGCCCAGGCCGCCGCTCGCGAAGCCCAGCACCTGCTCGCCGAGCACCACGACGTGGCCGCCGAACTGTGGAGCGTCCCGTCGTACAAGGCCCTTCGGGAGGACGCCCTCGCAACCGAGCGGTCGAACCGCCTTCATCCCACGGCCCCCCGCCGCACCCCGTACCTGACCGAGGCGCTGTGCGACTGCGTGGGCCCCTACGTCGCCGTCACCGACTTCATGAAGGCGGTGCCGGATCAGGTGGCGCGGTGGGTGCCGGGCCACTTCACCGCCCTCGGCACCGACGGTTACGGGCGTTCGGACTCGCGCGCCGCACTGCGCCGCCATTTCGAGACCGATGCCGCCCATCTGGTCGTCGCCGTGTTGGCCGCGCTCGCCGACCTCGACAGCGCCAAGGCCGAGGAGGTCGAGGAGGCGATCGAGTTCTACGGTCTCGAGGCCGACGCGGTCGAGCCGAGGCTCGCCTGAGGATGCGCCGAACCAAGATCGTCTGCACGATGGGCCCGGCGACCCGCTCGGCCGAGGCGGTACGTGCGCTGGTGGACGCGGGAATGGACGTGGCGCGCCTCAACATGTCGCACGGTTCGCACGAGGACCACGCGTCCACGTTCGCCCTCGTGCGGGCTGCGGCGGAGGAGGCCGGTCGGGCCGTGGGCGTTCTGGCCGACCTCCAGGGCCCGAAGATCCGTCTCGGTCGGTTCCAGGGCGGAGCTGCCGTGCTGGAGCGGGGTGCCGTGTTCGTGATGAGCGCCGATTCCGTCGTGGGCACCTGTGAACGCGGGTCGGTCACCTACGACGCCCTGGCGCGAGATCTCCTGCCCGGTGACACGGTCCTGATCGACGACGGGTCGGTCCGGCTCCAGGCCCTCGATTCGGACGGCCGCCAGGTGCGCTGCCAGGTGCTCGAGGGCGGGCCGCTGTCCGACTCGAAGGGCGTGAACCTTCCCGGCTCGCAGTTGAGCGTCGGAGCACTCACCGAGAAGGACCTCGTCGATCTCCGCTTCGCCCTGAGGCTGGGCGCCGACATGGTCGCCCTGTCGTTCGTGCGCCGGGCCGAGGATGCCGTCGCCATACGCCGGGCCATGGACGACGAGGGGCGGCGGGTCCCGGTGATCGCCAAGCTGGAGCGTCCCGAGGCGGTGGACGACCTCGACGCGGTGCTCGACGCCTTCGACGGGGTGAT
>DASUXN010000361.1:0-5716 GCA_036377875.1 Acidimicrobiales bacterium | reverse complement strand
AGCCGGACCGCGGTCACGCCCTCCACGGCCTGGTCCGCACCTTGCCCTGGAAGTGCGTCGAGGCCCCCGCGGGCCGACGGGTCATCTTCACCGCCGTGCTCCTCGCCCACCCCGGCTGGCCCTTCCCCCTGGCCTTCACCGTCAGCTACTCCGTCGGGCCGGGCGGGCTGACGTCGCAGCTCACCACCACGAACATCGGCCGGTCCCCCTGCCCCTACGGCGCCGCCGTCCATCCCTACCTCGCCCTCGCCGGCGCCCGGGTGGACGAGGCCACCCTGGATCTCCCCGCCGCCACGTGGGTGGCCACCGACGACCGGCTCGCCCCCCTGGACCGTCGGCCCACGGGTTACGGCGCTCAGGTCACCCGGGCCGGTCACACGCCCTACCGCTTCGACGGTTCCGCCCCCATCGGGAATCGACAGGTCGACAACGCCTTCACCGACCTCGACCGCCGCCCCGACGGCCGGGTCGAGGCCACCGTCACCACTCCCGACGGCCGGCGCACGATCGTCTGGGGCGACGAGTCGGTGCAGTGGTGGCAGGTCTTCACCGGCGACGACCTGCCCGAGCGGTACCGGCGCCGCACTCTGGCCGTCGAGCCCATGACCTGCGCCCCGAACGCCCTCAACTCGGGCGACGGACTCATCGTCCTCCAGCCCGGCGAGCACCACACCCTGACGTGGGGTGTCCGGATGGACAGGCCGCCCTTACCGGACGACCGCGACCTCTAGCCCCGCCGGCGATCCCGCCGGGCCGGCCGCCCCTTCATGCTCGACCCACCAACGAGAGATTGGGGGACGTCATGAAAGGAAGACTGCTGCGCAAGGCCGTCGCCACCGCCGGGCTCAGTGTGGGGCTGATGGTCGTGGGATCGCCGATGCTCGCCTCCGCCGCCCACGCCCTGCCCGTGTCCACCGGGACGTCGGCGCAGACGCTCTGCTACTGGGACGGCAAGGCCTACAGCGCCGGGGCCAAGAAGACGTTCAACGGCGAGATCTACACGTGCCAGGCCGACGGCTCGTGGAAGAAGACGGGCACCGACCACCCCGCGTTTATGCCGTCGTACTCGATCTACCGGTCATGACGGGACGAGGTCGCCGGTGGCCGCCACCAGGGCGCCCGAGGTCTTGTTGACGACGAAGACGCCCTCTCCCTGGGGGTTGACGTCGACGTCGTTGGGCAGGACCTCGGTGGCCCTCGCCGGTCCGAACAGCGCCCGGGTGGCGATCACCTCGTGGCTGTTGGCGTCGAGCACCGACACCGAGCCCGTCTCCTGGGTGGCCACGTAGACCCGGTTGGTTTGGGAGTTGACGGCGACCCCGCACGCCGGGGCCGGCGTGGGGAAGCTGTCCACGACGGTGTTCGAGGTCCCGTCGACCACCGTGACCGAGCCGGTGTCCAGGCTGGTGACGTACACGCGGTTGGCCCGCGGGTTGGTCGCCACGCCGCAGGCGCGCGTGCCGAGGTCCACCTCGGCGACCACGCTCCCCGCGCCGCCGTCGATCACCGCCAGGGTTCGCGACTCCTGGGACGTGACGTAGATGCGGCTGGTCTCGGGGATCACCGCCACCGCCCACGGGCGGGCGGGCACGGGTATCGACGCGACCACGGCGTCGCGCTCGCCGTCGATGACGGCCACGGACGCGTCCGACATGGCCACGTAGATCCGGTTGGCCCGGTGGTTGATGGCCACGCCCCACGGCCGCGACGGCACGGGAATGGTGGCGCTCACCGTGTTGGTCGCGCTGTCGATGACCATGACCGCCGACTCGGCCGTGGTCACATACACCCGACCGGTCCGCTGATTGAGGGCCACGCCCCACGGGCGCGACGGCAGGGCAACGGTGGCCACCACCTGCCTCGAGGCGCCGTCGAGAACGGACACGCTCAGCGAACCCGAGTTGGCCACATACACCCGCCCCGTCCTCGGGTCGGTGGCCACCGCCGTCGGGTCGTCGCCCACCCGCACTCCGCCCGCCGGCAGGGGGGCCGACGTGGTCGGCCCCGAAGAGGAGGTGGCCGTCGTGGCGTTTGAGCCCGCGGTCTCCTCGTCGTCCCCTCCGCCGGCCAGGAGGGCGCTGACCACAGCCGTGACGACCACGATCGCGGCCGCGATGGCCAGGCCGACCCTCAGGCCGCGCCCCGGCGGTGGCGGTGGCGCAGCCGCGGCGGGGGCCGCCGCTTCCTCCGGCGGCTCGTCGGGCGCTTCGGTCGCCTCCCCGTCGAGGTCGTCTGCCGACGCGGCACCCGGCCGCCTCGCCCGTCCAGGAGTCGCCGCCGGCTGGGGCAGGGCCACCGCCATGTCGGTGACGGGCAGCCCCGATCGGCGCTGCACCTCCTGGAGCTGGCGTCCGAACTCGGCGGCCGAGGGCTGGCGCACGCCGGCGTCCTTGGCCATGGCCTGCTCGACCACCACGCAGACGGCGTCGGGGACGCCGCGGGGCCGCAGGTCGGCGGGTGGATCCCGCACGATGCGCATCAGCAGCGACGCCAACGTGTCCTCCGACCGGCGACCGAAGGCGGGACGCCCGGCCAGCATCGTGTACAGCGTGGACCCCAGCGAGTAGACGTCGGCGGCCACGCCCACAGGGAGCCCGTCGAGCACCTCGGGAGCGGCGTGCACGATCGAGGCGGTGAACTGGCCGGTCGCCTTCTCGAACCGGCCCTCCACCCGGGCGATCCCGAAGTCGGCCAGTTGCGGCTCGCCGTAGTCGGACATGAGGACGTTCTCGGGCTTGATGTCCCGGTGCAGGGTGCCGGCTCGGTGGGCCATCTCGACCGCACCGGCCAGCTTTATGGCGATGCGGACGGCCTCGTTCCAGGTGAGGGGGCCTTCCTGGTCGAGGCGAGCGGCCAGCGACCCCTGGGCCAGGTAGCTCATCGTTATGTAGTGGGCGCCTGACGCGGTCGTGCCCACGTCGAGCACGTTGACGATGTTGGGATGGCCCGAGAGCGTCCCCATGGCCCACGCCTCTCGCGCCACCCGCTCCCGGTCGGCCTCGTCCAGGGCGGCGCCCAGCACCTTGACCGCCACCATGCGGTTCAGGGCCCGCTGGCGGGCCCGGAAGACGACCCCGAAGCCGCCCCGCCCGATCTCCTCGACGTCGTCCAGCCCTTCGATACCGAGGTCGACGGCGTTGTCGCGGCCCACTAGTCGTTCCGGGCGCTCCGCAGGCTCCGCACATCGGCCAGGGTGACGGCCCCCCTGCGCAACGCCTCGTTGGCCAACCGCACCCGGCGCCGTTCCCCGCCCTCGTAGATCCCGAACTTGTCGTAGAGCCGCAACAGGTGCTGCTTGATCGCCGGTTCGCTCACCGACAGGGCCTTGGCCATCTCCCGCGTGGACGCCGGTTCGGAGAAGACCTCTCCCGAGAGCGCGGGCCGGAACAGGGCGAGGAGCACCTCCCGCTCGCGGGGCGTGAGGTCGGGCGGCCGCTCGGCGCCCTCCGTCACCCCCGCGTCGGCGGCGCCCCGCTCGGCCCGGAAGACCAGCCTCGTCCCGCCGACGCGGATCTCGTCCCCGCCGCCGAGGGGACGGTCGCGATCGACCCGCTCCCCGTTCACGAACGTGCCGTTACGGGATGTCAGGTCCCGGACGCACCAGCCGGCGGCGAGGTGCTCGAGCACGGCGTGGAGGCGGGACGCCTTCTTGTCCCACGGAAGAGGTATGTCGTTGGAAGCGGCCCGTCCGAGCGTGACCCGGGCCGCCTCAAGGGGCACCAGCTGGGCGCCCTGATCGGTCCACACTTCGAGGAATGCCGGCACGGTGAGATCGCCGAAAGGCTACCGCCTCGGGTCTTCCGGCGACCTGCCGCGCCCCCTCAGTCGTGGGCCAGGGCCAGGGTTCGGTGGACGATTCTTCGGAGCGAATGCGGGATGTCGTCGGCCCGGAGAGCGCGGAAGTGGCGCCACGCCTGCTCGGGCTTGTGGCGATCTCTGCGAAGCCCGCTGACGCCCTCGAAGTCGGGCACCAGCTCCACCACGTTCTCCTGGCCGACGATCTCGGCGATGAGCCTGTTGGCCGCCAGCTCGGTCGCCACCGGCCGGCGTCCGGCGAGGGCGTCGCGATCGTGCACCGCCACGACCGGGACACCGCACGACCGGCACACCCGAGCGAGCACGGGGATGTTCCCTTTGCCGCCGCACTCGACGATCGAGATCGCCTCCCGGTCGGGGTCGTGGCCCAGGGCGCGAAAGACGTGAGGCAGCGCCAGCTTCTCGGTCCGGCCCTCGACGAGGACGGCGACGCGGGCGAGGAACAGTTCGCCCCGCTCTGCGTCGAACTCGCTCATCGTGCGGAAGTCGTCACCGGCAGGCAGCGGCCCCGGCTGGAACACGGTCGTTCCCCGTACCCGGTCGTTGCCGACCAGCACGAGCTCCTCGAGACGGCTGACGTTGAGGAAGGCGGGCGAGTGGGTCGAGAAGATCACCTGATTGCCCGCATCGGCGAGGCAGCGGAGCTGGCGGGCCAGGTAGCGCTGAGCCTGGGGCCGCAGGTATAGCTCGGGCTCCTCGACCAGCACGATGGCGCCCGCCAGCCCCAGGCCGGTGCAGCGCTCGAGGCCCCTCACCAGGCCCGTGGCCGGCGCCGCCTGCGAGTGGCGCGGCGGATCGGTCTGCTCGGCGATCGTCCGCTTCAGGATTTCGAACTCGCGCCCGCCGGGAACCGGCTCGGCCAGAACCGGGCCGGCCCGCAGCTCGCTGGGAAGGAACAGGACAGGTGGCGGCTCGACACCGCGGTCGGCCACCAACCGGCCGTCCGAGCCGAGCACGATTGTCGCCTTACCGCCACCGGCGAAGTCGGCTTCGAGCACGATCCGTCCGTCGCCGCCGACGGTCGCATCCGCCGCCGACAAGCCGCACGCCGGGTCGAGCAGGGCCCGGGCGGCGGCGAGCAGGTTGGACTTGCCTGCGTTCGCCTCTCCGACCAGGACGGTCACCGGTCCCGGCCGCAGCGTCGTGTCCTGCGCCGACCGGAAGCCCCGCACCCGTAGCTCCTGAAGTCCGACGGTCCTCGCAGCGGTCATGGCAGGAGCAATGTACGGGGCCGGCCGTCCCCTCCCTCTACGGGCAGGACGTCGGCCCTGCCTCGGAGACCACGTAGCGGTAATTGTTCGTCTCGATCCGCTCGAACACCTGCCTGCCGGAGTCGGCGTAGGCCGTCGCCTTCACGCACCCCTCGTCGGTGACGTAGACCGGTGCCAGGTTGCGGCTCGCCCCTGCGGCCAGCCCGCCGATGTAGTCGGTGCGCACGCCCGTCCAGCCGCCGGAGCCGAACCACAGGAGGTGGTTGACGCTCACCCGGGTCGCGAACGGGCCCGCCGCCTTGTTGCCCTGGTTCTTCACGGTGAACCTGACCACTACCTCCCGCAGGTACCGGCCCTGGTAGTTCAGCACCCAGTCGACCTCGACGGTCGCAGTCACGATCAGGTCGGCCGCCGGGGCCGGCTCGACATCGACCTCGTAGTTCGGGTCCCCCGACGGAAGGGCCTGGGCCGCCGTCGGTATGGCCAGGCAGGCCAGGCTGGCAACCACGGCCGCGGCACTCCGGATCTTCTTCATCTGACGTCCCCCTTGCTCGTCGTTCGGCTCATCGTCCGCTCGTCGGCTGCGGGGGGACATCGCCGCCACGACCAAGAAGTGGGCGTCTCGAGAAAGGCCGGACTTACCGTTCGGTCAGGGCTATCGAAACGGTAAGGCAAGCGTGTGATTCTTG
>DASUXN010000360.1:0-4123 GCA_036377875.1 Acidimicrobiales bacterium | reverse complement strand
GACTCCCGCCGCGGTGTGGCGGGCCATCGACTCGGCCAGGTGGCGGCAGTAGGCGTTCCCGGCCGGGCACAGCCGGTCCCAGGGCGCCGAGTCCTCGACCTCCAGGCCGTGCTCCCGGCCCCACGCCACGCGGAAGTCGTGGCGGTCGAAGTAGCCGCCCCAGGGACTGACCCACAGGCCTATGCCGCCCACGCCTTCGACCCGTCGCGCGAGCAGCCCGTCGAGCCCGCCCGGGAAGCGGTCGGGCGCCATGCGCCCCCACAGGCCGGTGGCGGGCTCCCACTGCCCATCCCACGGGTCGTCGAGGCAGTAGAAGTCGAGGGGCAGGTCGTGGGCGGCGGCCACCGCCGCGAAGCCGTGGATCTCCGCACCCACGGTGGCCGCGTCCATGCGGCCGACGTAGCCCAGCTGGTACCAGTTGTTGGCCAGGACGATCAGGCCGGGCGGGCGAGCCCGCACCCGGTCGACCTCGTCCCACAGGGCGGACAGCTCACCGCCCGCCTCGGCCCGCCCCACCACGAGGGGCGGCATCCGGTACGGGCCCGTAGTCAGGTCGTGGTCGAGAGCCAGCCCGAACCGGTCGGCGCCGGGGTGCTCGAGGCCGGCGAACCAACCGTCGCCCAGGACGGGCTGGCCCAGCCCGGCAGCCGCCTCCGCGGCCCCCGCGGCCCCGGCCGCCTCGCCCCACCGTTCCACGTCCACCCGCTCGAGCCGGCCCGCGCCCCAGAGGGTGACTTCCGTTCGGACCACGCCCGCGTTCGCGTCCCCCGCCGCCACGAATTCGGCCACCACCCCGTCGCCCTCCAGCCGCCACGACAGCCGGTCGGGCCCGTCGATCACATTCGTGCAGGTCAGGCGGGCCGGGCGGCCACGGTGCATGACGACGGACAATCCCTCGTCGCCCTCCGCCCGCACCCCCCGCTCGGGATCGACGTCGTATCGGCGCCACCCGGCGAGGGTGACGTGTCGGGTCACCCGCTGCCGGCGTCGACGAGGGCGGCCACCCGGTCTCCCGCCCGATCGAGCGCCTCGAGGATCCGCACCTGGGCGCGCGTACGGTCGAGGTTGTGGCGCGGGCTGCTGATGCGGAAGTAGACGTCGCCGGCCAGGTAGTCGGTGAGGAACCGCATGGCGCTTTCGTAGGCCATGAGCGGTCCGGCGAGGGGGATGAGGTCTCGCTCGCCGTCGGTCAGGAGGGGGCCGGCCTCGGCGAGATAGCCGCCCAGCGCAGCCTCGATCTGGTTGTCGCGGACTCCGATGGTGGCCGGGTCGCCGTCCTCGGCAAGGGTGATTGTCGCCGAGCGGAGCAGGTCGCCCACGTCGAACAGGACCACGCCGGGCGCCACCGTGTCCAGGTCGACGACGCAGACCGCCTCGCCGGTCTCCTCGTCGAGCAGGGCGTTGGCCGCCTTGGCGTCGTTGTGGACGATCCGCTGAGGCAGCCGCCCCGAGTCGAGGGCGGCGTCGAGGGCCTTGATGAGGCGGTGGTAGTGGCGGACGTTCTCGATGTCACGCCGGCACGAGTCGGCCCGCCCGAACGGGTCGAGGTCGATGAGGAACTCGAAGTCGGCCTTGCGCCGGGAGAAGTCCTTGAACCCGGCGATGGGCTCCTCCAGCGGGGGTCCGGGGAGATCCTGCACGTCGGCGAAGAACCGACCGAAAGCCCGTCCCACCTCCCAGGCGGCGGCGGCGCTGGTGACGACCGTGTGGCTGACCGCCCGCGGCACCCGGCGGAACGCCCGCCATGGCCGCACCTCGTCGTCGTAGACGAGCAGGCCGCCGTCCCTGGCGGCGAGGACCTGGGCGGGGCAGCGCTTCGGGTCGACCCCCCGCCGCCGGGCCCATTGGCTCAGGTGGGAGGTGACCCGCATGACGTTCTCCATCATCAGGATCGGGTCCTGGAAGACCATGGTGTTGATCCGCTGGAGAACGAACTCCGACGAACCTGCCGTCACCATCCACGTCTCGTGGATGTGACCGCCCGGGTGCGGGACGACCCGCTGCGGCGGGCCCTCCGTGCCGAACCGGCGCGCGACAGCCTCGGGGCCGGTGCAGTCCATCCCCACAGGTTCGCGCCTTGACAGACCCCCGCTGACCGCGCAGCCTTGGCGGCAGTGTCGGCCGGACGAGGCGGGATCGTCGCTCTGCTGTTGGCCCTGGTCGCCGCAGGGTGCTCCCGGGGGGGCTGGGAGCCTCCTTCGGCGCGAGCGGACGGGGCGACGCCGGTCCTCGACGCGGTGGCCGCCGCCGCCCCGGTGTGCGAACCGGCCAGCCTGGAGGACCGGGCCGGACGGGTCCTGATCGTGGGCATGCCCGAGGTCACCACCCCGGACGACCCCCTGGTCGTCGAGGTCCACGACGTTGGGGTGGGCGGCGTGCTCCTCACCCACGCCAACGTGGTGAGCGAGTTCCAGGTGGCAGGGCTGGTGCGCAGGCTGAAGTCCGGGTCCCGCGGCCCGCTGCTGGTCACGGTGGACGAGGAGCCGGGCCGGGTGCGCACGTTCGAGCAGCTGTGGGGGTACGTGCCTGCGGCCCGCACGCTGGCCTACAGGATGCAGCCCCAGGGCGTGCAGGAGGTGGCCAAGGAAACGGGCGAGCAGCTGGCCGACCTCGGGATCACGCTCAACTTCGCCCCGGTGGCCGACCTCGACGACGGGATCTGGAACGGGATCGTCGGCGACCGGTCGTTCTCGGCCGATCCGGCCACCGCCGCCGACTACACCCTCGCCTACGCCCGCGGCCTCCAGGAGGCGGGCGTGATACCCGTGGTCAAGCACTTCCCCGGCCATGGAAGGGCGGCCGACGACAGCCATGTCATCCTGCCCAGCGTCCAGGCGCCGCTACCTGTTCTCCGGGGCACCGACGTCCTGCCCTTCTCCACCCTCGTCCAGGCGGGGGCGCCGGTGGTCATGATGGCCAACGTCGCCTACGACGCCCTCGATCCCGGCATCCCCGCCAGCCTGTCCCCCAAGGCCTACTCCCTCCTCCGTGAGCTGGGCTTTCGCGGCGTCGCCCTCACCGACTCGATCGGAATGGGATCAGTCAACCTCACGTGGAACTACGGCGACGCCGCCGTCGAGGCCATCGCCGCGGGAGCCGACGGGGTGCTCGCCACCGACGGCTGGGGCGCCCGCTGGATGCGTGACGACCTGGTCGGCGCGGTGCGCAGCGGCCGCCTTCCCGAGTCCCGGCTGAACGAGGCCGCCAGCCGCATGACCGCCCTGGCCGGCGGCGACCCGCTGGCCTTCAGCTGTCAGCCGGCTGCCCTGCCCCAGCTGCGTTAGCCGGGACCCACAGCCGGGTGTACAGCCTCTCCGCCTCGATGGCGGCGTACGGAGCAGCGCCGCCCCACTCGGCCCAGTCGCCGCCGTAGACCGCGACCAGGTAGTGGCGAAACCCGTCCTGCTCGGGAGCGGACAGGTCCAGCTCCCGTGCCCGGCCGTGGGCGATCACGGCGAACTCCTCGCCCCGCACGTGGACGGCGCTGACCGCGGGGCGACGGCGGATGTGGCGGAAACGGACGGAGTCGGACGACGACCCGAAGTGCCAGCGGCCCCGGTAGAACAGGCCGTCCACGGGCGCGACCCTCGGCTCCCCTCGGGCCGTCACCGTGGCCAGGCACAGGACCTGGACGCCGGTCAGCATTGCGGCCAGGTCGGCTGCGCCCACCCGGTGTTCGTCGTCGAAGATCGAGCGGTGATGGCTGCCGGCGGCGGCGTGGCTCTCGTCGAGAAGACGCTGGAGGCGGTCGAGATCTTCGCTGGTCTCGTGCATGCGTACAGGTTACTAACCGAACGATCACAAAGTAAATACCGCTAGGCTTTCGTACGTGGGCCGCCCCCGACTGGCCAGCGACGACGACATCCTCGACGCCACCGCCCGGGCCGTGAGCCGCCACGGGCCGGGCCAGCTCACCCTGGCCACCGTCGCCGGCGAGGCGGGCATCACCGCGGCCGCCATCCTCCAGCGGTTCGGGTCCAAGCGCGGCCTGCTGCTGGCCCTGAGCCGCCGCAGCACGGCGGGCGCAGCCGAGGCGGTGGCGGCTGCGCTGGCCCGGTCCAAGACGGGGTCGCCGCGCGAGGCCCTCGCCCCCCGGCGGACGGGCGAACTCGGCGCCGTCGAC
>DASUXN010000359.1:0-5862 GCA_036377875.1 Acidimicrobiales bacterium | reverse complement strand
GTGCCCATCTCCGCCATTCTTTTCGGGGGGCGCCGGTCCACCACCGTTCCTCTGATCCACGAGTCGTTCTCCTGGCAGCACGGCGTGTTCCTCGGGTCGATCATGGCTTCCGAGACCACCGCCGCCCAGGCCGGAGCGGTGGGCAAGCTGCGCCGCGACCCCTTCGCCATGCTGCCGTTCTGCGGCTACAACATGGCCGACTACCTGGGCCACTGGCTCGAGATCGGCCGCGCCGGCAAGGCGCGCGCCGCCGGGTCGGTCGACCAACTGCCGAAGCTCTATTACGTCAACTGGTTCCGCAAGAGCCCCGAGGGCAAGTGGCTGTGGCCCGGCTTCGGCGAGAACTGCCGGGTGCTCAAGTGGGTCTTCGAGCGGGTGTCGGGCGGCGGGCAGGGGCAGGAGACGGCCATCGGTGTGCTGCCGGCGGAGGGCGCCCTCGACACCAGCGGGCTCGACATCAGCCCCGACGACCTGGCTGAGCTGCTACGGGTCGACGAGGACGAGTGGCGCCACGAGATCCCCTCCATCGAGGAGCACTTCACTTTCCTGGGCGAGCGCCTCCCCGACGAGCTGCGCGACGAGCTGGTGGCCCTGGAGAAGCGCCTCAGCGCCGAATAGGGCGCTACGTGGTCGATGACGGGGCTACGCCCCCGCCACCACCACCACCTTGACGTTGAGCTCACCGGTTCCCGTGGCCATCCACAGATGGACCCACAGGCCGACGTACATCTCCACGCCCCGCGACGACTCGATGCCGCCCAGGTCGAGCATGTCGTCGGCCGGCCAGCCGAACTCGGCCAGAAGCCGGCGCACCTCCGCCTTGGCTGACGCGTCGTTCCCCGAGAGGAACACAGTGTGGGACCCCGCCACGATCGTCGGGTCGACCATCACCGAGCAGTTCATGGTGTTGAGGGTCTTGACGACCCGCGCCTCCGGGAAGGCCCGTTGAATCTGCTCACCGAGGCTGTCGGCATTGCCGACTCCCACGATGGGCGGCATGCCGTGAGAGGCGTCCAGCGCGTTGGCGACGTCGACCAGGACCTTGCCGGCCAGATTGGCGGCGCCTGCGGCGTCGAGGGCATCGAGGGATGCCACCCCGGCTGTGGCGTTGATCACCAGCTCACCGAACTCGGCGGCGTCGGCGAAGGTCCCCTCGCTCGCTCCCTCGCCGGCATCGGCGGCCCAGGCCACCGCCTTGTCGTTGCCGGCCGACCGCGACCCCATCTTCACCTCGTGGCCGAGACCCACCAGGCGCCGGCCCAGCGTCTGCCCGACGACTCCCGTGCCCAACAGGCCGATCCGCATCGCTCAGTAGTCCTTTCTGCCGCCGTCCCCGCTGTGGGCGGAGGCGGCGAGGATCTTGTCCCAGTGGGTCAGGGGCAGGAGGTGCCCGGCCCCGGGTACGACGGTCAGCTCGGCCTGCGGGAGGGCGCCTGACCAGTACGCCCCGTGCTCGGGGGTGACCAGCTCGTCCTCGGCGCCGTACCAGAGCCGGACGGGAACCTCGACGTCACCCGGATCGAATCCCCACGGCGCCACGCTCGACGCCACGATGTCGGCCGCCACCCCGGCCACCCCCTGCTTGACCGCCTCCTGGGCCATCGACAGCAGGCGCGGCCCGTGGGCGGGACTGCGGCGCACCGCGTCGTCCACCGTCCCCGCGCCGAGCAGGTCGAGCATGGCGCCCGGGGAGTGGGCGATGGGGGCCAGGGCCTGGACAACGGCGCCGGTGGCCGACGGGAGGTCGGGACGGAGGGCGTCGATTAGGTCGAGGTGCTCCTCCGGCAGGCGGGCCACGTCGTCCTCGTGAGCGGGCGTGCACAACATCGTCACGGACTCGATCAGTTCGGGGTGACGGGCGGCCAGGGCGAGAGCCACCAGGCCCCCCGCCGACCAGCCAATCACCGCAACCTGCCGGGCCTTCACCTCCTGTATGACGGTGGCGGCGTCGTCGGCCGCGCCGGCGATGGTGGGGACCTCCCCGTCCGCCAGCGCGGTCGATGCCCCGTAGCCGGGGCGGTCGTAGAGGACGAGGCGGACTCCGGCGGTGGCCGTCGCCCAAGGGTCGGGGTCGAGCACCCGCGAGCCGGGCGCGGCGTGGAGGAAGAGGACGGTGCGGGCGCCGGGCGGCCCGCGGTGGTCGACGGCCAGGAGACGGCCGCCATCGAGACGGAGAAGTCGATCGGGGTTCATGGTCAGAGCTCGGGGGATTCAGTAGCCCCGGGCCACCCACTCGTCCAAGTGGGGGGCCTCGGCGCCGATGGTGGTGGACTCACCGTGGCCGGTGCGGACGGTGGTGTCCTCGGGCAGGACCAGCAGCTTGTCGCGGATGCTGGCGATGATGGTCGGGAAGTCGCTGAAGCTGCGGCTGGTGTTGCCGGGACCGCCCTGGAACAGAGTGTCGCCGCTGAACAGAGTGCGGTCGTCGTCATAGAAACAGCACGCCCCCGGGCTGTGGCCGGGCGTGTGCAGGACGGTGAGCGTGACGCCCCCCGCCGTCACCTTGAGGCCGTCGTTCAGCCAGCGGGTCGGATTGACCCCAGCGTGGACCTGGTGCCACAGCACGAGGTCGTCGGGGTGGAGATAGACGGGCGGGTCATCCGTCGCTTCGGCCAGCGCGAGGGCGGCGTTGACGTGGTCGTTGTGGCCGTGGGTGAGCAGGATGGCGACCACCCGCCGCCCGCCGACCGCCTCGACGATGGGCCGGGCGTCATGGGCGGCGTCGACGACCACCACCTCCTCGGTGTCACCGACAATCCAGACGTTGTTCTGGACCTCCCACTCCTGGCCGTCGATGGCGAACACGCCGGACGTGACGACGTGGTCGACGCTCACTCGGCTGCCTCATCGAACATGACTACTGACCGGAGGACCTCGCCCCGTTCCATGCGGTGGAACGCGTCCTCCACCCCGTCGAGGGAGATCGTCTCGGTGACGAACCGGTGGAGGGGCAGGCGGCCCTGGAGGTAGAGGTCGATGAGCATGGGAAAGTCGCGCGACGGCAGGCAGTCGCCGTACCAGGACGGCTTGAGCCGACCACCCCGCCCGAAGACTTCGATCATGGGCAGGTCGATGCGCATATCGGGGCTGGGCACGCCCACCTGCACGAGGGTGCCGGCCAGGTCGCGGGCGTAGAAGGCCTGCTCCATCACCTTGGGATGGCCCACCGCCTCGATGCACACGTCGGCCCCGTAACCGTTGGTGAGCGTGCGGATGGTCTCGACTGGGTCGCGCTCGGAGGCGTTGACGGTGTGGGTGGCGCCGAACTCGCGGGCCCACTCCAGCTTCCGTGGGTCGAGGTCCACGGCGATGATCTTGGCCGCCCCGGCCAGGCGGGCGCCGGCTATGGCGGCGTCGCCCACTCCCCCGCAACCGAACACTGCCACCGAGTCGCCGCGGGACACCTCGCCCGTGAACAGGACGGCGCCGATGCCGGCCATGACCCCGCAGCCGAGTAGCCCGGCCACTTCGGGCGGGGCGGCCGGGTCGACGGGCGTGCACTGGCCCGCCGCCACCAGCGTCTTCTCGGCAAAGGCGCCGATGCCGAGGGCGGGGCTCAGCGCCGTGCCGTCGCTGGTCGTCATCTTCTGCGTGGCGTTGTACGTGGAGAAGCAGTACCACGGCCGGCCCCGCAGGCAGGCCCGGCACTGGCCACAGACGGCCCGCCAGTTGAGAATCACGAAGTCGCCGACCTTGGGCATGGTCACGTCCGGCCCCACTGTTTCGACGATGCCCGCCGCCTCGTGGCCGAGCAGGAAGGGGTAGTCGTCGTTGATCGCGCCCTCGCGGTAATGGAGGTCTGTATGGCAGACGCCGCACGCCTGCACTCGCACCAACGCCTCCCCGGGCCCGGGATCGGGCACGGTGATCGGCTCGATGCCGACCGGCTTGCCCTTCTCCCGAGAGATCACCGCTCGGACTTCCTGCGCCATTCCCGACCTCCGTGTCCTCCTCCCAGACACTACGGGCTCCGTACCGGCCGACCGGCGAGAGAAGCGGCCGACCGTCCGGCCGCTCCCGAGAGGCGAACTACCGCACGTTGTTCACGACGATCTCGCCCCCACGAGCGATCAGGTCCAGGTGCTCGCCCTGGCCGGCGAGGACGCCGATGTCGGCCAACGGGTCACCGTTGACGAGCAGGAGGTCGGCGTACGCGCCGGACACGATGACGCCCAGGTCGGCCGGGTGCCCGAGCAGGGCGGCGTTCACGGTCGTGGCGGAGCGGATGACATCGGCCGCACTCTGGACCTTCGTCCGTAGCGTGAGCTCATGGGACTGGGCGCCGTGCGTCTCGCCGAGTAGGTCGGTGCCGAAGCCGAGCGCAACGCCGGCTCCGGTGGCGATGTCGATGGAGGCGTACCCCGCCCCGAGGACGGCGTCGAGCTTGGCCAGGCTCTCGGCCGGGAAGTTGAGCTGGCGCCCGTACTGGGCGACCTGGTCGTAGATCACCAGGGTCGGCACGAGGTAGCAGCGGTGCTCGGCCATCAGAGCGGCGGCCTGGGCGTCGATGAGGTTGCCGTGCTCGATCGATCGCACGCCCGCCCGCACGGCCCGCCCGATGGACTCGGGGATGTAGGCGTGGGCGAAGGCATAGGTACGGCGGGAGGCGGCTTCCTCGACCGCGCCGCGGATCTCCGCCTCCGTGTACTGGACCATGTCGATCGGGTCCGTCGGAGTGGCGATCCCGCCGCCGGCCATGACCTTGAGCTGATCGGCACCGCCCTTGAGCTCCTCTCGCGCCGCCCGGCGGACGGCGTCCACCCCATCGGCCACGTGGGCGAAGCTCGAGCTGGTGATGGAACACGTGGCGATGTGAGGGTCGTGACTGGCGGGGGCGATGTCGCCGTGGCCTCCGGTCTGGGAAAGCACGCGGCCCGACCGGAACACCCGCGGCCCGCTGATCAGACCGGCCCGCAGCGCCTCCTGGATGCCCACGTCCAGACCACCGGCGTCGCGGACGGTCGTGAAGCCCCTTCGCAGCATCCTCTCGAGGATGGCCTTCGTCTCGATCCCAACCCGTGTGGGGGAGCGTCGGGCCATGGCGGCCAGGTCCATGGTCGTGATGGCGGCGTGGACGTGGGCATCGATGAGCCCGGGCATCAGCGTCCGCCCACGGGCGTCGATCACAGTCATGTGCTCGTCATGCGCAACCGCGGCGCCGTCCTCGGCGACCTCGACGATGCGGTCGCCCTCGACCCGAACCGACGCCCCGGGACGACGTTCTCCTGCAGCCGGATCGAGCAGCTTCGCGTTGGTGATGACGAAGTCGGTCAACGACCGGCTCCCATGCTCTGAGCCTCCCGCGAGACGTCGAAGCTGAACATCATCCCCGACTGGTTGTGCTCGGCGATGTGGCAGTGCGCCATCCACCGGCCGGGGTTGGAGACGTCGAGGAGGATGTCGACGGTCTGACCGGGAAGGACCAGGACGGTGTCCTTCCACACGAGGTTGGGTTCAGGCGTCCCGTCACGTGAAAGGACGAGGAACCGGCCCGCGCCGTGAATGTGGAAGGGATGGTGCATCGGGTGCTCGGACCCCTCCATCTCGTTGACGAGCCGGATCTTGACGCGGTCGCCGACCGTGAATGCCCAGCGGATGGCCGCGTTCTCGTCTCCTGTCTGACGATCGATGAGCTTCCAGATCATGTTGGTGGCGTTGGTCCGCCGGTTGATCTCCGGCATGAGGTCCTCCCACTCGATGCCGTCGTCGCCGTGATCGCCGTGGCCCCCGTCGTGGTGTTCCTCGGAGCCGTGGGCGGGGGCGGGGACGCCCGACGACGGCACGAGCTTCATGCCGCACTTCGGGCACGTCGAGGGGCCGTCCGAGGTCTCCTCCGGGTGCATCGGGCATACGTAGAGCGTC
>DASUXN010000358.1:0-4557 GCA_036377875.1 Acidimicrobiales bacterium | reverse complement strand
AAGTCGGCGGACTCGATGCGACCCGGGGTCGTGGGCGGCGTCTCGACCCCGACCCGTGCCATGCGGGCGATGTCGGCCAGGCCCGTGTCCTCGCCGATGGGCTTGGCGCCCGCCAGGCACAGCTTGATGCCGTTGTACCCGGCCGGGTTGTGGGAGGCGGTGAACATGGCGCCCGGGGCGTCGAGGTGACCGGCTGCGAAGTAGAGCAGGTCGGTCGACGCCAGCCCGAGCAGGACCACGTCGGAGCCCGCTTCGGTGGCGCCCTCGGCGAAGGCGGCCGACAGGTCTTCGCCCGACTTCCGCATGTCACGCGCCACGAGGATCCTCTGGGCTCCCGCGAAACGAGCGAACGCCCACCCGATGGACCGGGCGGCGTCGGCGTCGAGCTGGTCGGGGACGATGCCCCGGATGTCATAGGCCTTGAAGATCGCGTCGAGCGACATGAAGGCCCAACAGTAGTTGGCGGCCGACCCCGCGCCCGGCGGCCTACGCTGCCTCGCCGTGCTGTCGGTCGTGATGCCAGCCCACAACGAGGAGGCGTTCCTCGCGCCGGCCGTCCGCGAGGTGGTCGAAGCCTTGCGGGGGCGGGGCGACACGTTCGAGGTGGTGGTCGTCGAGAACGGCTCCACCGACGGCACCCCGGCCATCGCCCGGCAGCTGGAGGCGGAGGTGCCCGAGGTGCGCGCCATCTCGCTGTCCGGTGCCGACTACGGAGGCGCGCTGCGAACGGGATTCCTCGAGGCCAACGGCGACCTGGTGGCGATCTTCGACGTCGACTACTACGACTTCGAGTTCCTCGATCACGCCGTCAGCGTCCTCAACCAGCCCGACGGGCCCGACGTGGTGGTGGGCAGCAAGCGGGGCGCCGGTGCGGTCGACACCCGGGCCTGGGCCCGCCGCACCGTGACCGCCGTCTTCTCGGTGATCCTGTCGGTCGGCTTCGGGTTGAAGGTGGCCGACACCCACGGGATCAAGGTGGTGCGGCGGGCGCCCCTCAAGGAGCTGGCCGCGTCGTGCCGTTACGGAACCGACATCTTCGACACCGAGCTGATCCTGCGGGCGGAGCGGGCGGGATTGCGGGTGACCGCCATTCCCGTCACCGTCGAGGAACGCCGCCCGTCCCGCAGCTCGATCGTCACCCGCATCCCCAGGACCGTCCTCGCCCTGGCCCGCCTGCGGCTCGCCTTGTGGCGGGAACGAAAGCCGAGATAGGCGCAGGCGTCCTGTCAGGGGTGGGCGTGTGTGGCGGAGCCGCTACAGCCCGGCCGTGAGCAGGAACTGGACGTTCCCCTGCTCGTCGACGTCCACGTCGAGCACGGTGTCGCCCAGCGCGGTTGCCGCCGACGTCTCGACGAACACGCGGGCGCCGGCGTCCTCGACGACCTGGTCACCCGCCTCGGGCGTGGGAGCTGTCGTCACGGTGAACGCCTGCTGGCCGTTGTTGGTGCTGGCGATGCGCAGGCCACCGCTGTCGGGGACCTCCGAGCCGTCGAGCAACGAACGGATCACGGTCGTCGCGTTCGGCGTGAGGGTCAGCATGGGCACCACTCCTTCGTGTTAGAGCACGAATTGGAGTTCCTACCCCGAGGTACCCCTGGCAAACGGAGGGTCAGCCCTCGCCCGTCTTCTTCTCCTCGTGGTACTTGGCCTCGACGTTCACGTCCCAGATGTCGTGGCCGGCCCCGAGGATGTTCTCCACCGAGAGCATGGCGGTGTACATGGAATGGTCCTGGTTGTTGTACTTGTGCATGCCGTTTCGCCCCACCGGATAGACGTTGGGCGTGTTGGCCTCCAACCACTTGCGCAGCACGGCCACGTTGGCCTTGTAGGTGCCGTCGTACATCGGGTACGCCTTCGGCATCCGCACGACGTAGCCGGCCTCGATCTTCGAGGGGTCGACCAGGCCGAGGGCACCCAGCTCGCGCTTGCCCAGCTCGACCAGGTCGGCGTCGGCGCTGGTCCACAGGTCGTCGCCCTCGAACACGAAGTACTCCAGGCCCAGGCAGGTGCGGCCTTCCTTGACCATGTAGGGCGACCACGAGCCGAAGTTCTGGATCCGGCCCAGGCGGACCTTGGGGTCGTGGACATAGATCCAGTTGTCGGGGAATCCGTCCGATTCGGGCACGACCAGGGCGATCGTGAGGAAGTCCCGGTAGCTGAGGCCGTTGGCCGCGGTGAGGACCTCGGCCGGCGGCGGCGGCTCCATGATCTTGAGCAGCGTGCTGATCGGCATGGACGAGATCACATGGGAGGCCTCGTACCGGGTCGGCTGGCCGTCGTGCTCGGCGGTGACGGCCACCGCCTGCCCCCCTTCGTGGTGGACCTGGGTGACGGCCGACTCCATGACGACCTTGGAGCCCTGCGCCTCGACGAGCTCGCGGCACCGCTCCCACATCATCCCGGGGCCGTGCTTGGGGTACTGGAACTCCTCGATCAGGCTGGTGATGTCCTTCTGGTTCTTCTTGGGCAGGACGGCGTTGACCACCGCCTTGGCGAGGGAGAGGTTCTTGATCCGCTGGGCCGCCCAGTCCGCCTTGATGTCCGAAGCCGGCACGCCCCACACCTTTTCCGTGTAGGTCTTGAAGAAGATCCGGTACAACCGGTTGCCGAAGCGGGACGAGACCCAGCCCTCGAACGACGTCTGGTCCTTGGGCGGCCGGACCCGGGCCCACAGGTAGGACGCCACGCACAGCACGGCTTCCTTCAAGCCAAGTCCCTTCAGGGCGTTCATGGGCTTGAGCGGGTAGTCGAAGAACTTGCCGTTGTAGTAGATCCGGCTCATCCGGGGGCGGAGGAGGAAGTCCTCGTCGGGCAGGATCTCGTGCCAGAAGTCCTCCACCGCCTTCACCTTGGTGAAGAAACGGTGGCCGCCGATGTCGAACCGCCACCCGTCTCGCTCGGCGGTGCGGCTGATGCCGCCCACCACCGAGTCCGCCTCGAGAACGGTGGATACGGCACCCTTCTTGCCCAGCTCGTAGGCGGCTGTGAGCCCCGCCGGTCCGGCCCCGATGATGACGACCCGGAGGTCCTCGGGCTTGACGGTGGAAGCGGCCCTGGAGGTCGCGGTGTCAGTCATGCTCTCCTCACCCTGCCCCATCGGGCCGGAACTGCACCAGCCCGGGACGCTCGAAGTACCGCGTCGAGATTGTCACCACGCGCTCGTTATCGGGGCGCGCCTCGCCGAGCCGCTCGATCAGGTTCTGGCATTTCGTGCCGTAGGTCTTGTAGCCGGGCGCCCACACGATCCACACGTCGTTGGCCGGCCCGGCCCGCTCGTCGAGCATGGTGGCGAAGGCACGCGTGCTGGCTGCCTTGTTGACCTTCTCGTAGTCGACCCAGTCGACCATGTCGGGCGGGTTCTGGCGCGGGAACCCGAACTGCACGAGCTCCTCGTTGTCCACCAGGCGGCTCACCGAGGGGCCCAGCTGGTCGGGGCAGTAGACGACGAGATCGCCCGGCCGGCCCAGCTCGTTCAGCTCGGCGGCCACCCGGCCGGCGTTGGTGCGGTTTCCCACGATGTTGGGGACGTTGGCCCAGAAGCCCGTAACAACGATCAAGGCCAGGATCCCGGCGTGGACCCGCCGGTCGGTGAACAGGTCCAGGCCCAGGGCCACCACCAGCACGAACATCGGGAACAGCACGGCCGCGTAGCGCACGGCGAAGGCGGAGCCGGCGACCTTGGTGACGAGGATGGCGAGAGCGAGGGCGGCGAAGGCCACCGCCGCCAGCGCGGCGCCGATGCCGCGGGGGCGGAGGTCGACGAGCAGGCGGCGGTCGTCGAGGGTGCGGGCCGTCATGGCCAGGGCGATGAGCCCGAAGAACACCAGGCCGAGGATGATCCCGGGGTTCCAGTAGCCGCCGGCGAAGTGAAACACCGTGTCGAACAGCGACCGCAGCTCACCGGGCCGGCCCCACGGGGTGCCCGTGTTCCTCAGCTGGTACAGGAAGACCGGCACCCACGGCAGGAACAGCATCGAGCCTCCGGCCATGGCGAAGAGGCTTCTCCGGGCGCCGCTGCGGGCGGGCTCGTTCCCCCGCCGGGCGACCATCATCAGCACGGGAGCGGTGGCGGCGAGCAGGTAGAAGCTCCAGTAGTGGGTCAGCAGCAGGGCGCCGGTGGCGGCAGCCAGACCGAGAGCCGGTCGACGGCCGCCGCCGTGCAGCAGGCTCCACACCGCCAGGAAGGCGGCCAGGACGAGCACCAGGAGCAGGGAGTACATCCGGTTCTCGGTGGCGTACCGGGCCGCGAACGGGTTCGAGGCCAGCACCAGCGTGGCCGTCCAGGCCAGGCGGGGGCCGCCGAGGCGGCGGGCGGCCAGCCACATGAGCGGCAGCGACGCCACCGCGATCAGCCCGGGAAGGGCCCGCACCGCGAACGTCCCCTCGCCGAACACGCCCATCCACAGGTGGAGCAGGGCGTAGTAGAGGGGCGGAGCGCCGTCGAGGCGAAGGGCGTCGGGCAGGTCGAGAAGCGGGACGCGGGCGAGGTTGATGGTGAGGACCTCGTCCAGCCAAAGGTCGGAAGCGGTGGCGAAACGCACGACCACGCCGAGGAAG
>DASUXN010000357.1:0-2987 GCA_036377875.1 Acidimicrobiales bacterium | reverse complement strand
TGGTGCTGATGGACATCATGATGCCCCGCATGGACGGCCTCGAAGTCGTCTCGAAGCTCAAGTCGGGGGCGGCCACCAAGCACATCCCCGTCATCCTCCTGTCGGCCAAGGCCCAGAACGCCGAGGTCCAGCTCGGCCTCGACGCCGGCGCCGACGACTACGTCACGAAGCCGTTCGACCCCTTCGAGCTCATCGACCGGGTCAACGCCGTGCTGGCCAAGGCCCGCCGGTAGCCCGGATGGAGGCCCTGGAGTCCGCGCTGCGCGGCGCCTTGACCGCGGTGGGGGTAGAGCCGCCCTCGGTCGTCCCCCTGACGCGCCCCGACGTCCGCGACCATGGCGACTGGTCCACCAGCGTGGCGCTGGCCGTGGCCAAGACGGCACGGCGTCCACCGCGAGAGCTGGCGCAGGCGCTGGCCGACCAGTTGACCGCCGACCCGCCCCCCTACGTGACCCGCGTGGAAGTGGCCGGGCCGGGGTTCGTCAACCTGTGGCTCGACCCGGCGTGGCTGCACGACGTGCTGCGGGCGGTCGTGACCGAGGGGGTGGAGGGGTACGGCCGCCACGCCGTCGGCGCCGGCCAGCACGTCAACGTGGAGTTCGTCAGCGCCAACCCGACGGGGCCGCTGCACGTGGGGGCGGGGCGGTGGGCCGCTTACGGCGACGCGCTGTGCCGCATCCTCGAACGGTGCGGGCACAGGGTCCACCGGGAGTACATCTTCAACGACCGGGGCCTGCAGATGTCGCTGCTGGGCGCGTCGATCGCCGCCTACAAGCAGGGCACGGAGCCGCCCGAGAACGGCTACAAGGGCGAGTACATCGCCGAGTGGGCGTCGACCATGCCCGACGGCGAGAACCCCATGGAGTGGGGCTACGCCCAGGCTCGGGAGGAGATCGCCAAGGCCCTCGACGCCATGGGCGTCCACTACGACACGTGGTTCAGCGAGCGGGCGCTGGCCGAATCGGGCGCCCTCCAGGCCGCCCTCGACGACCTGCGGGCCAGAGGCGTGGTCTACGAGAAGGACGACGCCGTCTGGCTGCGGGCCACCGACTTCGGCCTGGCCAAGGACGAGGTGCTGGTCAAGCGGGACGGCGAGCCGACCTACCTGCTGGGCGACATCGCCTACCACCGCGACAAGTTCTCCCGGGGCTTCAGCCGGCTGATCGACATCTGGGGGTCGGACCACCACGGCCACGTCGCCCGGGTGAAGGCGGGCGTGCAGGCGCTGGGCCACGACGGCGACGACCTGGAGATACTGATCGGGCAGATGGTGACCGTGCAGCGGTCCGGCCAGGTCGTACGGATGGGCAAGCGCAGCGGCACGTTCGTGGAGCTCCAGGACATCCTCGACGAGGTCGGTCCCGACGTCGCCCGCCTCACGTTCCTGCTCCAGTCGATCTCGACGCGCCAGACGTTCGACCTCGAACGGGTCGTCAGCCAGTCCATGGAGAACCCCGTCTTCTACATCCAGTACGCCCACGCCCGGATCGCCTCCATCGGCCGTAAGGCGGCCGAGCAGGGCGTTGAGCTGCCGCCGCTGGACGAGGTGGACCTCTCCGTGTTGGTCCACGAGCGCGAGCTCGACCTGCTGCGCAGCCTGTCCGAGCTGCCCGACGTCGTGCTCGACGCGTGCGTGAGCCGGGCGCCCCACAAGTTGACCACCTGGTCGCAGGAGCTGGCGGGACGGTTGCACGGCTTCTACCACGACTGCCGGGTGCTGGGGGAGGGGGTCGAGCCCACCCTGAGCCACGCCCGGCTGTGGCTGGTCGAAGCCACCCGGGTCGGCCTGGCCATCGGCCTCGGCCTGCTGGGCGTCTCCGCGCCCGACTCGATGTGACCACCCGCCTACCCCACCACCTCCTGTCCGACACCGCCGCCGTCGGAGCGGACGGTCGCCTGTGGATCGGCGGAGTGGACGTGCTCGACCTGGCCGACGAGCACGGAACGCCCCTGTTCGTCTACGACGAGGAACACCTGCGGGCCCGCTGCCGGGAGGCGGTGGCCGCTTTCGGCCCGGGCAACGTGGCCTATGCGTCCAAGGCCTTCCTGTGCCGGGCCATGGCTGCCCTCGCCTTCGAGGAAGGCATGCACGTCGACGTGGCCACGGGCGGCGAGCTGCACGTGGCCCTGGCCGCGGGCGTGGCGCCCTCGGCCCTCGTCCTCCATGGCAACAACAAGTCGGTCGACGAGCTGCGGCGGGCCCGGGAGCTGGGCATCCGCATCGTCGTTGACTCCTTCGACGAGCTCGAGCGGCTCGAAGCGCTGCACGATGCCGACGGGGCGGTGGCCCGGGCCCTGGTGCGGGTGACCCCCGGCGTGGAGGCCCACACCCACGAGTACGTCATGACGGGCCAGGTCGACTCCAAGTTCGGGTTCGGGCTGGCCAGCGGGGACGCGGCCGAAGCGGTGGCGAGGGTGGACAAGTCGCCGGCCACCGAGCTGGTGGGCGTCCACGCCCACATCGGGAGCCAGATCTTCCTCGTGCGGTCGTTCGAGAAGGCGGTCGAGGTGCTGGCCGACTTCGTGCGCCCGCTCGACCTCGAAGAGCTGTGCCTGGGCGGGGGCCTGGGCGTCGCCTACGTGGACGGGGAGGAGGCCCCGACCATTTCCGAATGGGCCGAGACGTTGCACTCGGCCTGCGCCGCCGCCGGCATCACCGCCCGCATCACCGCCGAACCGGGCCGGGCGATCGTGGCCGCGGCTGGGATCACCCTGTACCGGGTGGGCACGGTCAAGGACATCGCCGGGGTGCGGACCTACGTGTCGGTCGACGGAGGGATGAGCGACAACCCCCGTCCTGTCCTGTACGGCAGCGGCTACGAGGCGTTCCTGCCGCGGGCCACCGCCGCCGAGCGGCCTCGGGCCGTCACCGTCGTCGGCAAGCACTGCGAGTCGGGCGACCTGGTCGTGCGCGACGCCTGCGTCCCCGCCGACCTGGCCGTGGGCGACGTGCTCGGCACTCCGGTCACCGGCGCCTACGGGCACTC
>DASUXN010000356.1:0-3475 GCA_036377875.1 Acidimicrobiales bacterium | reverse complement strand
TGGATCCATCAGGAACGAGTGCGGGGTCGGCATTCGTACGGCTCGCAGCCGTCGGTACGGGAGGACCTTGCACACCGAACGTACATTCGCTATGCTGGCTGCAGCGCTTCCCCCTGCGATGGTCCGTTCGACGCGGGGAATGCAGTGCTCGACGATCCCATTTCTGAGTTGGCGGCGGTTCTCGATCGGCTATGCGCGGCTGACCCGCAGACGATCGCAGATGGGGAGAGCATTCAGGCGCTCAACCGGCAAATGGAGCGGCTCGCGGCGGTGACGGCGCGGGCGACCGCCGCCTTCGATGCCGGCGGCGCGTGGAGGGACGAGGGAGCCCGGTCGGTGGCGGCTTGGATCGCGACCCGGTGCCGGCGGTCGCTCACGGCCGCTCGCAAGCAGGTCAGAACGGGCCGCACGTTGCGGGACCTGCCTGCGACCGAGCAGGCGTGGCTGGACGGCGACGTCGGGCGGGGACACGTGGAGCCGATGGTGCAGACGTGCCGACGGGTGGCAGCGGAGGTGATGCGGCGAGACGAGGCTCAGCTCATCGATCAGGCCAAGCAGATGGGTGTCCGCAGCTTCCAGCGGCTCCTCGCCTACTGGGAGCAGGCCGCCCGTCCCGACGGGGTGGAGGAGGACGCGGAGGCCCAGCGGGGCGCCCGCAGGGTCCATCTGTCGCAGAGCTTCGAGGGCATGTGGTTCCTCGACGGCGTGCTCGACCCGATCAGCGGGGAGATCGTGGCCAAGACGCTCGAGGCGATCGAACACGAGCTATTCAGGGCGGATTGGGCCGAGGCCAAGGCCATTCACGGCGAAGAGACGTGCAGCGCCCACCTGGCCCGCACGCCGGCGCAGCGCCGCCACGATGCCCTGGTCGAGATGGCTCGGCGAGCACGAGGGATCGGCCCGCGGGCCAAGCGGCCCAGGCCGCTGTTCACGGTCCTGGTCGGCTACGAGACCTTTGCCGGACGGGTTTGCGAGCTGGCCAGCGGCACGGTGGTGACGCCCGGGTCGCTCCTGCCCTGGCTTGCCGAAGCCGAGGTCGAGCGGGTCGTGTTCGACGGCCCCGGGCGGGTGATCGACGTGGGCCAGCGCCGAAGACTCTTCACCGGCGCCACTCGGAGGGCGGTAGAGGTGCGCGATCGCATGTGCCACTCGGAATTCTGCGAGGTGCCGGCCGAGGAGTGCGAGATCGACCACGTGCGGCCCTGGGCCCAGGGTGGGCCGACCACCGTCGAGAACGGGAGGCCGGCGTGCGGCCACCACAACCGTCATCGACCGCCGTAGGGCTACCGCGGCCGGCCCAGGCTGCCCACCACCCTGCGGAAGATGCGGTTGGGCCAGTGGAGGCTGGGAAAGTGGCGCTGCACCTCCAGCAGGAGCACGGCGTTGTCGGCGGCCGACTGCTCGACGAAGCGGTGGACCTCGCCGACCGCGCCGGTGGACCGCAGAATCAGAAAAGTGCCCCAGGCCCGAGCCCGCCAGGCATGGACCAGGGTGGTGGCGAACCCCTCGTCCCGCCGGCCGAGCCCCCGGTTGAGCAGGTGGAGGACGATGTCGTAGTTGTCGGCCAGGGCCGCCTGCACCACCCCCACCGACTCGGCCAGCACAGTGTTGAGGGCGGCGTTGTCGAGGCGGTAGGGCTCCAGCTCTTCCATCCTCAGCCCCTTGGGGATGGTCTCGTCGAGGGAATGGGGCAGGTCGTAGTTGATGTGGGCGTTCATGCCGAGCAGGGCGTCCTGGAGGATGAACGTCTGCTTCCGCACGGCGGAGTCGAAGGCGGCCCGCCATGGCGGGGGGCACGCGGCGTTGCGTTCGAAGCTGTCGAAGGCATCGAAGTAGCGCTGGGCGAAGCGGCAGTCGAGGTGGACGATCCACTCCGGATTGGCGAACACGCCCGGCCTGCGGGTGGCGAGGAGGATCTGCTCGGTAGTGGTCAGGTACGTCTTGGCGAACACGGCGCGCCAGTCGCCGGCCCGGTGGAGGCGGCGCCAGCGCGCCGTCATCTCGTCGAGCACGGCCTCGATCGTGGTCAGCTCTGCCCCGGCGCCCATTAGAACCGGACGCTACCGGGACCGCCTGGCTAACCTCGGGCCGGCAATGGACCCCTCGGCGGAGTTCCTTCCGAAGCCCGGTGCGAGTGGTGACGTGCCGCCCGTGCGGCCCCGCACCGACGCCGACCTCAAGTTCACCCCCCAGCCCGAAGTCCGGTGGTTCGACCCGCGGGTGCTGGCCAAGTCGGGCGTGCGGGTGCTGCTGTCGGGCGCCTTCGGCCAGTTCCTCGACAAACGGGAGCTGCAGGCCGAGGTCACCCAGGAGCCGCTGACCCAGCACAAGGACAAACCCGGCCTGTGGCTCGACTTCATCTCCGACACCGGGGACGGCTTCGACCCCACCTACACCGTGGCCTGGCTGGCCTCGCAGCGGGAGCTGGTGCTCCCCAGCGGAGAGCGGCTCCCTCGCGGCGAGGTGCTGGTGCTGGGTGGCGACGAGGTCTACCCCGTCGCCAACCCCGAGGCCTACGAGCAGCGCTTCAAGGGCCCCTACGAGGCCGCCCTGCCATGGATGGACCGGGGCAACCCCGATCTCTACGCCATCCCCGGCAACCACGACTGGTACGACGGGCTGACCAGCTTCGTCCGCCTGTTCTGCCAGGGGAACTGGATCGGCGGCCGCCTGACCCGCCAGACCCGGAGCTACTTCGCCGTCGAGCTGCCCGGGCGCTGGTGGCTGTGGGGGATCGACATCCAGCTCGACTCCTACATCGACGAGCCGCAGCTCAAGTACTTCAGGGCCATCGACCTCAAGCGGGAGGACCGGGTGATCCTGTGCACGGCCACGCCCGCCTGGATCGAGGGCAGCGACTCCCGGGGGTTCAAGAACCTGGCCTACCTGGAGAAGACGCTTATACGCCCCAAGGGGGCCCGGCTCATGCTCAGCCTGTCGGGCGACAAGCACCACTACGAGCACTACGTGGGCGACGACGGCACCCACAAGGTCACCGCCGGCGGCGGCGGGGCCTTCCTCCACCCGACTCACCCCTTCGCCGAGGACCCGCTGACGATCGACATCGGCGGCCCCAGCGGCGAGGCTCCCCAGGTCTTCACGTCGGTGTGCTCCTATCCCGACCGCAAGCGGTCCCGGCGCATGGCCTGGTGGGCGGTGGGCCTGCCCCGCTGGAACTGGCTATTCACCCTCATGCCCGCCGTCATCTACGTACTGCTGGGGTTCTCGAGCCAGTTCTCCCTGCGGGCCTTCGAGCAGGCCGGCCCCATCGAGGTGGCGGCGCCCAGCTTCGGCTGGACCGACGTGCTGCGGGGCCTGCTCTCCAACCCCGTCTCGCTGCTGGTCCTCCTTATCTTCTTCGGCGGTCTGTCCGGGTTCGCCAAACCCTCGCCCCGAGGTCCTCACAGCACCCGCGGGCGGATCGCGGTGAAGTGGCTGATGGCGACGTTCCACCTCGTTCTCCACATCGCCGCCA
>DASUXN010000355.1:0-3523 GCA_036377875.1 Acidimicrobiales bacterium | reverse complement strand
CCGAGCTCATCGCCTTCAACAAGGTGGACCGGCTCGGTCCCGACGATGCCGGCCAGCTCGGGCGCCTGCGCCAGCGCTACCCGGGGTCGGTCGTGCTGTCGGCCATGACCGGCGAAGGGGTCGAAGGCCTACTCACCGCCCTGGGCGACCGCCTCCGGGCGATGTTCCGGATCATCGAGCTGGTCGTACCCTATGAACGGGGCGACGTAGTGGCCGCCCTGCACCGCCATGGCGAGGTGCTGGCCGAGGAGCACGAGGCCCAGGCCACCCGGCTGCGGGCCCGGCTGCACGAGGTCGACGTTCCCCGCTTCGCCGACTTCCGGGTTGCATGACACTCCCATTCGTCCCGCCGCCCTACCCCTACGACCGCCTCGACGACCTCAAGGCCCTCGCCTCCTCCCACGACGGCGGGATCGTCGACCTCTCCATCGGCACCCCGTACGACCCCCCGCCGCCCGCCGTGGTTGCCGCGCTCGGATCGTCGGGTGCGGAACGGGGCTACCCGGCGTCGGTCGGCACGGCCGCCTTCCGGCGAGCCGCCGCGGGGTGGATGGCCCGTCGCTTCGGGGTAGACGTGCCCCTCGACGCCTTGGCCGCCTGCGTGGGTACCAAGGAGCTCGTCGCCAGCGTCCCGCACGTCCTGCGCCTGCGCACCCCCGACAAGGACACCGTCCTGTACCCGTCGGTGGCTTATCCGACCTACGAGATGGGGGCGATCCTCGCCGGCTGCCGGGCCGTTCCCGTGCCGGTGGACGATCGGTGGCGGCTCGACCTTTCCGCCGTCGACGAGGCCGAGGCCGAGCGGGCGCTGTGCCTGTGGGTGAACTCGCCCGGCAACCCCGCCGGGAACCTCGACGACCTCGGAGCCGCCGCGGCATGGGGCCGCCAGCGCGGGGTGCCCGTCATGTCCGACGAGTGCTACGCCGAGTTCACCTGGGACGGCCCGCCCCGCACGATCCTCGAGCACGGCCTGGAGGGCGTGCTGGCCGTCCACTCGCTGTCCAAGCGGTCGAACCTGGCCGGGGTGCGCTCCGGCTTCTACGCCGGCGACCCTGAGCTCGTCACCTACCTGGCCGAGGTGCGCAAGCACGCCGGGCTGATGCCGCCCGGGCCCGTTCAGGCCGCCGCGGTGGTGGCCTTCGACGACGACGAGCACGTCGAGGCCCAGCGCGGCCGCTACCTCGAGCGGCTGAGGTTCTTCGCCGGGGTGCTCGCCGGCATGGGGCTGGACGTGACCCTTCCGGGTGGAAGCTTCTACCTGTGGGCGCCCGCACCGGGCGGCGACGCGTGGGGGCTGACGCAGGAGCTGGCGGCCAAGGGGGGTGCCCTGGTCGCCCCCGGCGAGCTGTACGGGCCTCCTGGCGCCGGCCACGTGCGCGTCGCCCTGGTCCAGCCGCTGGAGCGCCTCGAGCTGGTGGCGCAGCGGCTCGGCCTGTGACCCTGTGACGCCCACCCAGTGACGAACATCGCCTGGCGCAACCTCCTGGGTGAACGCACGCGCTTTTTGATCTCCGTCGCCGGCGTGGCCTTCTCGGTGGTGCTGGTGGTGATCCTCCGGGCCCTCTACTGGGGCGTGATCGACGAGGCGACCCGCTACGTGCGGACCACCGGCGCCGACCTGTGGGTGGCGCAGGAGGGGACGCCCGGCGACTTCCTCCAGTCCCGGTCGATCCTGCCGTCCACCGACCAGTTCCGCATCGAAGCGGTGGAAGGCGTGGCACATGTCGCCCCCCTGCTGAGCCGGCCCGTCGGCCTGCGTCTGGCCGGCCGCGAGGCCGACCTGTTCCTGCTCGGCGTGGCGCCCGGCAGCGATATCGGATGGCCGGCCAACGTCCGCCGGAGCGGTCGCATCCCCGCCCGCGGCACGATCGTCATCGACAAGGTCTTCGCCAAGAACTTCGACGTGAAGGCGGGCGACCGGCTCCCCATCGGGCCCAACGGAATGGAGGTGGCGGCCGTGGTGGGCGGTGGCAACGCCTTCGCCTACCAGTTCGCCTGGGCCAACCTGGCCGACGTCGCCACCATCGCTGGCGTGGACGGGTTCGTCAGCTACTACCTGGTCGACGCCGCAGGAAGTGGCGCCGCCGGCGCCGCCGAGGTGGCTCGGCGCATCCCCGCCCAGGTTCCCGGCACCCAGGTGTTCGCCGGCACCGAGCTGGCCGACCGCAACGCCGACAACCTGCGGGAGGGGTTCCTCCCCATCCTGTGGGTGCTGGTGATCGTGGCCTTCGTCGTCGGCACGGCCATCATCGGCCTGATCATCTACACCGCCACCTTGGAGAAGAGCCGGGAGTACGGGGTGCTCAAGGCCATCGGCTTCTCCAACCGGCGGCTCTACTCGGTGGTCTTCCAGCAGTCGCTGCTGGCGGCCACGGCCGGCTACCTGCTCGGGTGCCTTCTGAGCGTGGTGCTCGGGCCGGCCATCGAGCGGATCGTTCCCGTGTTCGTCACCGACATCCGCTGGGGCGACATCGTGTTCGCCGGGGTGGGGGCGTTGGGCATGGCCGTGCTCGCCTCGTTCATCCCCGCCCGGCCGGTGGCCCGCCTCGACCCCGCCGAGGTGTTCCGGGCGTGAGCGAGGAGAACGGGTCGGGGGCCGTCCTCCGGCTCGCCGAGGTGACCAAGGTGTTCGGCTCGGGAGCGGCCGAGGTGACGGCCGTCTCCGGCGCAAGCCTGGAACTGAAGCGGGGCGAGCTGGTCCTCCTCATGGGCCCGTCGGGAGCGGGCAAGTCGACGCTGCTCCAGCTCTGCGGCGCCCTGTCGCGACCCACGTCCGGCTCGGTGTGGCTGGACGGGGTGGATGTCACCGCCCTCACCGAGTCCCGCCTCCCCGAGGTGCGCCTGAGGAAGGTCGGCTTCGTCTTCCAGGCCTTCCAGCTGCTGGCCAACCTCAACGCCCTGGAGAACGTGCGACTGGTGCTGGAGGCGGCTGGCCACGCCGGTGCCGACGCCCGAGCCCGCGAACTGCTGGGGAGCCTGGGCCTCGACCACCGCCTGACCGCCCGTCCTGCGACCCTTTCAGGAGGCGAGAAGCAGCGCGTGGCGGTGGCCCGGGCCCTGGCCAACGACCCGCCCCTGATCCTGGCCGACGAGCCCACCGGCAACCTCGACTCCAAGTCGGGCGCAGCGGTCATGGACCTGCTGGTCGGCGCGGTGCGGGAGCGGGGAACGGCCGTGCTGGTGGCCACCCACGACGACCGGGTGAGAGCCGTCGCCGACCGGGTCATCCGTATCGAGGATGGGATGCTGAGCTAGGACAACAGCTCGTCCAGCCGAGCCTTGAGTTGCGCCACCTCGGCCGTGAGGTCCTGCATAGCCGCCTCCAGCGCTTCGATCCGCTCGGTGCGGGACTGGCTGGCGGGGGAGGCGGCGGGAACGGGGATGTCCTCGGGCGATACCTCGCCTCCCAGCAGGTGGGCCCAGCGGGCCTCCTTCTGGCCGGGGCGGGCGGAGAGCCGCACCGCCAGGGGCTCAGGACGGGCGGCCAGGCGGGCGAGCACGGCGTCGACGGTGTCCTGGTCGG
>DASUXN010000354.1:0-3336 GCA_036377875.1 Acidimicrobiales bacterium | reverse complement strand
ACCTGGGCCATCTGCACCGCGGTCATGACCCGGGTGGGCTCGCCGATGTGCTCGAGGGCGTCCTGGAGAGCCAGGCCATTGATGACCGTGGCCAGCATGCCCATGGTGTCGGCCTGGGCCCGGTCCATCCCCGCCCCCGCGCCGGCCATGCCCCGCCAGATGTTGCCCCCGCCCACCACCACCGCGATCTCCGTGCCCAGGTCGTGGCGGACCTCGGCGATCTCGCCGGCGATGCGGGCGACCACCGAGCCGTCGATCCCGTGGCCGGTGGTGGCGTCGGCGAACGCCTCGCCCGACAGCTTGAGCACGACCCGGCCGTAGCGGGGCCGGGCGCCGTTGTCGCTGGTGGGGGTGGCCAAGGGCCTGCTACCGCCCGATCTCGACCTGGGCGAAGCGGGTGAGGGTGGCGTCGCCGAGGAGCTGGCGGATGGACTGCCTGGGCTCGCGGACGTATCCCTGCTCCAGCAGCACGTGGTCCTTGAAGAACCCGCCCAGGCGGCCCTCGACGATCTTGGGAACGGCCTGCTCGGGCTTGCCCTCGTTGCGGGTGAGGTTCTCGAGGACGGCCCGCTCGGCCGCCACCCGCTCCTCGGGAACGTCCTCCCGGACGCGCCACTGGGGACGCATGGAGGCGACGTGGAGGGCGATCTCGTGGGCCAGGGCCCGGTCGCCGCCCATGATCTCGACGATCACGCCGTTGACGCCCCTGTCGTTCTGGCTGTGGAGGTAGGTGTCGAGCACCGCGCCCTCGGGGGCCTCGAAACGGACGACCCGGCCGATGTCGATGTTCTCCTTGAGGGTGATGCGCAGGCCGTCGAGCTGCTCCTTGAACTCGTCGACCGCCGACTCGCCCCGCTCTGCCACGGCCTGGGCCATCTCGTGGGCGATGGCGGTGAAGTCGGGCGACTTGGCCACGCAGTCCGTCTCGCACTTGAGCTCGACGGCGGCCGCGGCCGTGCCCGTGTTGGCGGTGGCGACGGCGCCCTGCTCATTGGCCCGGTCGGCCCGCTTGCCCGTCTGGGCCAAACCCTTCTCGCGGAGCCAGTTGACCGCCTTGTCGAAGTCGCCGTCCACCGCCTCCAGCGCCTTCTTGCAGTCGAGCATGCCTGCGCCGGTCACCTGGCGGAGCTTCTGGACGTCCTTGGCGGTGAAGTCGGCCATGGCTCAGCTCCCCACCGGGTCGTTGCCGGCGGCGGTGGCGTCGGCCGCCACCGGGCCGGGGCCGGGGGCGTCGAGCTGCTCGGTGCCGGGCTCGGACGCCGGCGTGGTGGCCGGCTCGGGGGGCTGGTCGCCCACCGTCGACGGCTCCGACGGCTGGTCACCGACGGTGGACGGCTCGGGCGGGGGCGGCTCGGCCACTGCCGCTTGCGGTGGGGCAGGCGCCTCGGGTGCGGGCCGGCGCACGGTGGACATGCGGGCCTCGCGCTCTTGGGCCTGGAGGGCGGCCTGGCGGCGGGCCTCGGCCTGCTGGTGGGCCCGGCGGGCCTCGGCCTCGGGGTCGTAGGCGGGGGCGGAGGCTTGGGCGCTGGCCGCCGCGCTGCGGGCGTTGCGCTTGCCGGCGATCAGCCTGCCCTCGTCGACGGCGTCGCCCACGATCCGGCACATCAGCGTGCCGGCGCGGATGGCGTCGTCGTTGCCGGGGATCACGTACTGGATGACGTCGGGGTCGCAGTTGGTGTCGACCACCGCCACGATGGGCAGGCCGAGCTTGTTGGCCTCGGTGACGGCGATGTGCTCCTTCTTGGTGTCGATGATGAACACCGCGTCGGGGAGCTTGCCCAAGTTGCGGATCCCGCCCAGGTTGCGCTGGAGCTTCTCCAGCTCCCGGGACAGGATCAGCGCCTCCTTCTTGGGCATGGCCGCGAAGTCGCCCGCCACCTGCATGCGCTCGTACTCCTGCATCTTCTTCACCCGGGCGCTGATCGTGGAGAAGTTGGTCAGCATCCCGCCCAGCCACCGCTCGTTGATGTAGGGCATGCCGCACTTCTGGGCGTAGCCGGCGATGGCGTCCTGGGTCTGCTTCTTGGTGCCGACGAACAGGATCGTGCCGCCACCGGCCACCAGGTCCCGCACGAAGGTGTAGGCCGATTCGATCCTCTCCAGGGTCTGGTTGAGGTCGATGATGTAGATGCCGTTGCGCTCACCGAAGATGAACCGCTTCATCTTCGGGTTCCAGCGCCGCGTCTGGTGCCCGAAATGGACACCGGCCTCGAGCAGTTGCTTCATCGTGACGACGGCCACGGTGCCTCCTCCCATCGGTTGCGAAGGCCCGGGCGCCGCGCCCTCATGGGGCGACCGTGGGATGCGCCGGGCCAGGATCGTCCCCGCACCGTGCGGGGCGAACCGACTCTACCGCCTCGCGGAGTTCACCAGCCGCTGAGGGCGTCGAGCCCGTTCTCGGTTCCCTGCGACCGCGCCAGAAGCAGCACCGCCCCCGGCCCGACGGCCACGCCGGGCACGAACCCGGGCGGATCGCGAACGTCGGGTTCACGGTCGGGCCCCGCCATCAGGACCTGGCCGTCGTCGAGAGGCAGCGCGAACCACCCGTGCGGCCCCGGCCCCACGGGGCCGCCCCGTACCGCCGCCGAATCGGGCGCCGACTCCTCCCACCGCACCGTGCCGTCGCGCCCGTCGAGCAGGGCCACCCCGCCCTGGCGGTGGGCGACCAGCACGCTGCCGTCGGGCTGAGCCAGCGCGGGGACCTCCGGTGATCCCGAGCCCTTCAGCCGCTGGCGCCAGCGGGTGGCGCCGTCGGCCAGGGCCAGGCCGTGGGCGGAGATGTCGCCGGCGACGACCACCACTGTCTCCCCGCTCACCGCCGGGGCACTCACGCCGTCGGGCGGGAGCGGGACCGTCCAGCGGGGGCGGCCGGTGGCCACGTCGACCGCCACCGCCCCCGCGGCCCGGCCGGTGTCGAAGGTGGCGACCACCGTGGTGGGACCGGCCACCGCCGCCGGCCCCAACGAGGCGCCGCCCAGCGGGGTGCGCCAGGCGACCCGGCCGTCGGCCAGGTCGACGGCCACCAATGTCCCTTCCCATGTGGTGGCCACCGCCCGGGTGCCGGCCACCACCGGCGTGTTCACCCGTTCGCCCACCGCCGCCTCCCACCGCCGCCTGCCGCCGGCCCGGTCGAAGGCCACCAGGCCGTCCTCGGTGGGCACGAGGACGGCGTCGGCGGTGAGGGCGGGCGCCACGTCGCGCAGGGAGGGATGGTCGACCTGCCAGCGCACCTTCCCGGCGCCGTCGAGCAGGGTGAGGTGCGAACGGGCGGACGTGAGCGCCACCTCTTTTCCGTCCGATACCGGCATGCCCGTGGACGGGGCCGCCCACGTCCAG
>DASUXN010000353.1:0-2245 GCA_036377875.1 Acidimicrobiales bacterium | reverse complement strand
CGACCTGGCCGACCTGCGGCGACTGGGGAAGTGGTCGGCCGGCGAGCTGGGCGCTGGTCTCCTTCTCGTCAACCCGCTGCACGCGGCCCTGCCCGGCCTGCCCCAGACGGCCAGCCCGTACTTCCCGAGCAGCCGGCGGTTCCGCAACCCGCTCTACCTGCGGGTCGAGGAGGTACCGGGCGTCGCCGAGGTGGCGGAGACGGCCGAGCTGGCAGCGGCGGGGCGGGCGCTGACCACGTCCGACCGGCGCATCGACCGAGACGAGGTCTACCGCCTGAAGATGGCGGCCCTGGAGGCGGCGTGGGAACGGTGGCCGGGCGACCGGTTGTTCGACGCCTACCGCCGCGGCCAAGGCGAGACGCTCGAGGACTACGGCGCCTTTTGCGCCCTGACCGAGGAGTACGGCCGTTCGTGGGAGCAGTGGCCGGCCGAATACCGGCACCCCGACAGCCCGCACGTCACCGAGTACCGTCGCCGCAACGCCCGCCGGGCCGGGTTCCACATGTGGCTCCAGTGGCTGCTCGACGTGCAACTGCGGAAGGCGGCGGCCGAGATACCCCTCGTCCAGGACCTGGCCATCGGCGTCGACCCGGCGGGGGCCGACGCCTGGCTGTGGCAGGACGTGGTGGTGGGAGAGATGTCGGTGGGGGCCCCGGCCGACGAGTTCAACACCAAGGGCCAGGACTGGGGCCTTCCGCCGTTCGACCCGTGGAAGCTGCGGGCCGCGGGCTACGGCCCGTTCATCCAGACGATGCGGGCGGCCATGCGCCACGCCGGGGGCATGCGCCTCGACCACGTCATGGGCCTGTTCCGGTTGTTCTGGGTGCCCCGTGGCGCGAGCCCGACCGAGGGGACGTATGTGCGCTACCCGTCCGCCGACTTGCTGAACATCGTCGCCCTGGAGAGCCACCGCAACGGCGCCTACGTGGTCGGGGAGGACCTCGGGACGGTCGAGGACGAGGTGCGCCGCGAGCTGGCGGCGCGCGACGTGCTGTCGTACCGGCTTCTGTGGTTCGAACGTGAACCACCCGAGCGCTGGCCGGAAAAGGCCCTGGCGGCGGTGACGACCCACGACCTGCCCACCGTGGCCGGGCTCTGGACGGGCACCGACCTGGAGGCGCAGAGAAAGCTGGACATGGAGCCCAACGAGGAGGGCACGGCCGCCACCCGTGACCACCTGGGCGGCGTGGCCGGCGCGTCGGACGAGACGTCGGCCGAGGACCTGGCCCTCTCCGCCTACGGAGCGCTGGCCCGTACGCCGTGCCTGCTGATCACCGGCACCCTCGACGACGCCGTCGGCGTGGAGGAGCGTCCCAACATGCCGGGGACGACCGACGAGTGGCCCAACTGGTCGATCGCCCTGCCGTGCACGCTGGAGGAGCTCGAGCAGGACCCTCGACCGGCCCGGCTGGCCGCCGTTCTGCGCCGGGAGCCCCACTAGGTTCGGTCGCCATGCTGATCGAGGCGCTGCGGCTGTGGGTGGCGGGGACCAACGCGTGGGTGGTCGCCCCCGACGGGCCGGGCGGCGAGTGCGTGTTGATCGACGCCCCGCCCGAGCCAGGAGCGATCCTCGACCACCTGAGCGAGCGTGAGCTGAAGCTCGTCGCCCTCTTCGCCACCCACGGCCACGTCGACCACGTGGGCGGCGTGTCCGAGGTGGTCGGGGCCCAGCCTGAGACGGTGCCCGTGCGCATCCACGACGGCGACCGCCACATGCTCCTGGACCCCCTGGGCACGAGCGGCACCCTGGGCGAGATCCTCGCCTACCAGGACCTCGATCTCACTCCGCCCGAGCTCATCTCGGGCATGGACGACGGGGAGCAGGTGAGCGGGGCGGGGATGACATTCACGGCCCTTCACACCCCTGGCCACACCCCCGGCTCGACCTGTTTCCTGCTCGAGGTCGACGGCCAGCCGCCCGTCCTGTTCAGCGGCGACCACCTCTTCGCCGGCTCGATCGGCCGCACCGACACACCGGGCGGATCGCTCGAGCAGCTGCTCGACTCGATGACCGAGAAGATCCTGCCCCTGCCCGACCACGTCCAGGTCCTCCCCGGCCACGGCGACGTGACGTCCATCGGCAAGGAACGGACCACCAACCGCTTCATCCTCGAACTGCTGAAGTACTCGACTTAGCTGGCGGGCCGTATCGCTGGCGGGCCGCTGCGCGGGCCCGCCCCGGGCGGGGCCCCAGCCCCGCCCTCCTCCGGAGCGTGGGGGCCCCTGCCCCACGCCCGGCCGTGCT
>DASUXN010000352.1:0-2587 GCA_036377875.1 Acidimicrobiales bacterium | reverse complement strand
CAGCAGCAGGCGCACCCGCTCGGAGGCTTCGGTGAACGATCCCGCCTCGCCGGCCTCGACCAGCAGGGCGGAGCCGATGTTCGAGGTCATGATGATGACGGTGTTCTTGAAGTCGACCGTGCGGCCCTGGGCGTCGGTGAGGCGCCCGTCCTCCAGGATCTGGAGCAGGGCGTTGAAGACGTCGGGGTGGGCCTTCTCGATCTCATCGAACAGCACCACGGAGAACGGCTTGCGGCGAACGGCCTCGGTCAGCTGGCCGCCCTCCTCGTAGCCCACGTAGCCGGGGGGCGAGCCCACCAGCCGGGAGACCGTGTGCTTTTCCATGTACTCGGACATGTCGAGCTGGATGAGGTGGCTCTCGTCGCCGAACAGGAACTCGGCGAGGGTCTTGGCCAGCTCGGTCTTGCCCACGCCCGAGGGGCCCAGGAAGATGAACGAGCCCGAAGGGCGCTTGGGGTCCTTGAGGCCGGCCCGGGTGCGGCGGATGGCCTGGGAGACGGCCTTGATGGCGTCCTCCTGGCTGATGACCCGCTTGTGCAGCTCCTCCTCCATGCGCAGGAGCTTGGCCGTCTCCTCCTCGGTGAGCTTGTAGACGGGGATGCCCGTCCACAGGGCCAGCACCTCGGCGATGCCTTCCTCGTCGACCTCGTCGAAGAGGTCGATGCCCTCGGCCTTCCACTCCGCTTCCTTGACCTTCTTGCGCTCCTCGAGCGCCTTCTCCTGGTCGCGGAGCTTGGCCGCCTGCTCGAACTTCTGGTTCTCGATGGCCTGTTCCTTCTCCTTGCGGACGCGGGACAGGTCGTTCTCGAGCTCCTTGTAGTCCGGCGGCGTCTTCATGCGGCGCATGACCATGCGGGAGCCGGCCTCGTCGATGAGGTCGATGGCCTTGTCGGGCAGGTGCCGGTCGGAGATGTAGCGGTCGGAGAGGTTGGCGGCGGCGACGATGGCCTGGTCGGTGATCGTCACCCGGTGGTGGGCTTCGTAGCGGTCGCGGATGCCCCGGAGGATCTCGATGGTGTGGGCCACGGTGGGCTCTTCCACCTTGATGGGCTGGAAGCGGCGCTCGAGGGCGGCGTCCTTCTCCAGGTGCTTGCGGTACTCGTCGAGCGTGGTGGCGCCGATGGTCTGCAGCTCACCCCGGGCCAGCATGGGCTTGAGGATGGAGGCGGCGTCGATGGCGCCCTCGGCGGCGCCGGCACCCACCAGGGTGTGGAGCTCGTCGATGAACAGGATGATGTCGCCCCGGGTGCGGATCTCCTTGAGCACCTTCTTGAGGCGCTCCTCGAAGTCACCGCGGTAGCGGGAGCCGGCGACCAGGGCGCCCAGGTCGAGGGTGTAGAGCTGCTTGCCCTTGAGCGTGTCGGGCACGGTGTTGGCCACGATCTGCTGGGACAGGCCCTCGACGATGGCGGTCTTGCCCACGCCGGGCTCGCCGATGAGCACCGGGTTGTTCTTGGTGCGGCGGGACAGGACCTGCATGACCCGCTCGATCTCGCGCTCGCGGCCGATGACCGGGTCGAGCTTCTTCTCCCGGGCCAGCTGGGTGAGGTTGCGGCCGAACTGGTCCAGCACCAGGGAGCCGGCGGGGGTGGCCTCGCCGGCGGGGCCGCCGGTGGTGGCGCCCTCCTTGCCGGCGTAGCCGGAGAGGAGCTGGATGACCTGCTGGCGGACCCGGCTCAGGTCGGCGCCCAGCTTGACCAGCACCTGAGCGGCGACGCCCTCGCCCTCCCGGATGAGGCCGAGGAGGATGTGCTCGGTGCCGATGTAGTTGTGGCCGAGCTGGAGGGCCTCACGGAGGGACAGCTCGAGGACCTTCTTGGCGCGCGGAGTGAAGGGGATGTGCCCCGATGGGGACGATCCGCCCTGCCCGATGATCTCCTCGACCTGCGTACGGACGGCCTCGAGGGAGATTCCCAGCTGCTCGAGGGCCTTCGCCGCCACCCCCTCGCCCTCGTGGATCAGCCCGAGCAGGATGTGCTCGGTGCCGATGTAGTTGTGGTTGAGCAGGCGAGCTTCTTCCTGGGCCAGGACGACGACCCGGCGGGCTCGGTCTGTAAATCGTTCGAACAAAGTGGAACCCCCTAACGGGGACGGGCGGGCTCGGAACCTCAGTGTAGTGGTGCCCGCGAGAAAACGAACACTCACCACCGTCCCCAGATTCCTCTCCCCGAACCATTTGACGTAGCGTCGATCTGTGGTCAGCCTCGCCCCGTTGCTCTCCCTCCCGTGCCTGGAGGACGATTTGGCCCGGGTGGAGAAGGCCCTGCTGGCCAATGTCCGCACCGGCGACCCCTTCCTGGCCGAGGTGGCGTCGCACCTGATCACCGCCGGCGGGAAGCGCTTGCGGCCGGCATTGGCCGTCGCCGTGGGTGAATTGAGCGGGGGGCCGGCGGACGACGACGTCATCATGGGCGCCGTCGCCGTGGAGCTGGTCCACCTGGGGTCGCTCTACCACGACGACGTGATGGACGAGGCCCGGACCCGGCGCAACGTCGAGTCGGTGAACGCCCGCTGGGGCAACCTGGTCGCCATCCTGGCCGGCGACTTCCTGCTGGCCCGGGCATCGGAGATCGCCGCCTCCCTGGGC
>DASUXN010000351.1:0-3878 GCA_036377875.1 Acidimicrobiales bacterium | reverse complement strand
CGGGCACGAAGCGCAGGTAGTAGTCGACGACCGTAGGGTCGACGGGAAGGGCGGAGATGTAGACGATGCGCAGGTCGGGCTTGCGCAGCCACAGGAGCATGAACAGCAGCCGCTCCTCGTAGTAGAGGACGCCCGTGATCTTGGCCAACTCGCTGGGGGCGAACGAGAACGACGGCAGCACGACGATCGTGCCCGACTCCAGGTCGGCGGGGCTACGGCTGCCCATGCGTTGGATGAACGCCTCCTGGCGCTCCTCCCAGTTTCGGGGCACGGACGAACGGCCGCTACGGCCCGACCACGTCGGGGCCGAGCGCCTTGTCGATGGCAGTGAGGGTGTCGTCGTCCAGGGCGACGCCCGACGCGGCGGCGTTGTCGTCGAGCTGCTCTGGCCGTGACGCGCCCACGATGGCCGACGCCACGTTGGGCTCCCGCAGCACCCAGGCGAGAGCCAGCTGGGGAAGTGTGAGCCCGAGGGCGGCGGCGATCGGCTTTAGCCGCTGTACCGCCTCCAGCACCTCGTCGGTGCGGAACCGGCCCATCATCCTGGCATCGCGCCCCGCGCCCCGGCTTCCCTCCGGTGGTGGCTGCCCGGGGAGGTACTTGCCCGTCAGCGCGCCTTGGGCGAGGGGCGACCAGACGATCTGGCTGATCCCGTTCCGGGCGCACAGGGGGATGACCTGCTCGGCCTTCCGCCACAGCATCGAGTACTCCGGCTGGCTCGAGACGAACCGTTCCACGCCGGCCAGGTCGAGGGCGGCCTGGATCTGCTCCGGCGTCCACTCGCTGAAGCCGATGTAGCGGGCCTTTCCCTGCCGCACCAGCTCGGTCAGGGCCGCCATGGTCTCCTCGAGCGGCGTGCTGCGGTCGTAGCGGTGGCACTGGTATAGATCGACGTAGTCGGTGCGCAGCCGCTTCAGGGAGGCGTCGGACTGCTTGCGGATCTGGCGGGCCGACAGTCCCTTGTCGAGAGGTGACATGGGGTAGTACGCCTTGGTGGCCAGGTAGTACGAGTCGCGTGGACGGGTGCTGAGCACCTCGCCCAGGAACGTCTCCGCCGCGCCCCGCCCGTACACGTTGGCGGTGTCGAAGAAGTTGATCCCGAGGGCGAAGGCCCGGTCGACGCAGGCCGCCCCCCGCTCGCGCTCCACCGTCGCCCCGTAGGTCAGCCACGAACCCAGGCTGATCTCCGATATCTCCATGTCGCTCGTGCCGAGACGCCGGTATCGCATCACCGATGCTCTAGCAGACGCCGGCCCGTCGGCGAGCACGGCCGGGCGTGGGCCCCCGTACTTTCTGCGCGAGCGCACACCGGGCCGGGGGGCTGGGGGGCTGGAACCCGGCCCGGTGTGCAACCCGCGACCTAGGAGGCCGTGCTGCTGCCTCCGACTCCGGCCGGCTCGGGTGCCGGCGGAGTGACCGCGGCGGGCTGGGTGTGGGGGCCCTCGACGGTGACGTGGGGCAGCCACTCGAGCCACTTCGGGAGGTACCAGTTGCGGTTGCCCAGCAGCTTCATGCTGGCCGGCACGAGGATCGACCGGACGATGGTGGCGTCGATCAGCACGGCCACGGCCAGGCCGAAGCCCATCTGCTGGAACATGACCAGCTGGCCGGAGGCGAACCCGCCGAACACCGCCACCATGATCAGCGCCGCGCCGGTGATCAGCCCGGCCGTGGTGCGGAGGCCGAAGGCCACCGACCCGGTGTTGTCGCCGGTCATGTCGTAGCGCTCACGGATCCGGGACAGCAGGAACACGTGGTAGTCCATCGACAGCCCGAACAGGACCGAGAACAGGAACAGGGGGAGCCACGCCTCGATGGCCTCGACCTGCTGGAAGCCGAGCAGGTCGGCGCCCACGCCCTTCTGGCTGACGAGGACGATGAGCCCGTAGGCGGCGCCCACCGAAAGCAGGTTCATGAGGATCGCCTTGACGGGCACGACCACCGATCGGAAGGCGACAGTCAGCAGCACGAACGACAGGCCGAGCACGAAGACGAAGACGATCGGCATGTAGCGGGCGGTGAGGTCGAAGAAGTCCTTGTTGAAGGCCGTCTCGCCACCGACCAGGCCCTCGGCCGGCGTCCCCTCGGGCAACGACTGGTCGACGACGTTACGGATGTACGGGATCGAGTCGGTCGCCGCCTTGGACGAGGGGTCGCCGTTGACGGGTGCGCTGATCACGGCCAGGTCGCGAGCCTCGTTGACTTCCACGTGGCTCGGGCCGAACCCGCCGTGGGCGGCCAGCGCGCCCTGGATGCCCCGCATGCCGGCCTGGACGGCGGGGTCGTCGACCCGCCCGTCGATGACGATCTCGACGGGGGAGCTGAGGCCTCCGGAGAAGTCCCGGGCCAGGGCGTTGAACGCCTGCTTCGACTCGAAGCTGTCGGGCAGCGTGCTGACGCCCGAGTAGCCGGTGCGCATGTCGGTCCACGACCAGGCCGCGGCGAGCAGGACGAACACGCCCACGGTCAGGCTGACGACGGGACGGCCCATGACCGCATGGGTCACCTTGTCCCAGAAGCCGCCTTCCCGGCCCACGCCGCCGGCGGCGGCCTTGCGGCGGATGCTGCCTTTGTTGATGCGGTCGCCCAGGAGACCGAGCAGGGCCGGGAGCAGGGTCATGGACGCCAGCACGGCGGCGATCACCACGAAGATGGCGCCGGCGGCGAGGCTGCGGAACACGGTGCTGGGCACGATGAGCATGCCGGCCAGGGCGAGCACGACGGTCATGCCGCTGAAGAGCACGGCCCGGCTGGCGGTGGCGCCGGCCGCCTCGATGGCGTCGAGCTTCTCCAGGCCGCGGGCCCGCTCCTCCCGGTAGCGAGAGCCGACGAACAGGGAGTAGTCGATCCCGACGGCCAGCCCCATCATCGTGATCATGTTCGTGACGAAGAACGAGAACTGGCTCAGCTGCCCGACGACGGCGACGATCCCGATGGCTATGGCGATGGCGGCCACGCCGACCAGGATGGGCAGCAGGGCCGCCACCAGGGCCCCGAATACGACGACCAGGATGATGAGGGCGGCCATCACGCCGACCGACTCGCCCTTGGCCAGGTCCTCCTCGGCCACCTTGGCGAAGTCCTCGGCCAGCGTGCCGGCGCCGAAGACCTGGGTGGTGAAGCCGCCGGTGTTGGAGGCGTCGGCGATCTCCCGCAGGTCGGCCGCCTTGTCGCCTGCGTCCTCCAAGGCGCCCGCCAGCACGGCCACGACCAAAGTCGTGTGGCGGTCCTGGGAGACCATCGACTGGTCCTGCGTGCCGTAGTAGGTCTGGGCGGCCAGCACCACGTCCTGGCCGAGGCCCTGAAGCCGCAACTGCAGGCCGTCGACGGCGTTCTTGAAGGCGGGATCGTCGACGGTGAGCCCCTCGTTGCGCACGATGAAGATCTCGGTGGCCCGGTCGGCGCCCCGCAGGCGGTCCTCGATGAGCTCGGCCGCCCGCAGGGACTCGGGCTCGTTGGTGAAGCCCATTTCCTGGGTGGTGGCGTCGCCCAGCAGGGCGCCGGACAGGCCGCCGGCGAGGACGATCACTCCGATCCAGACGACGATCGTCCGCCAAGGATGGCGGCTGCTCGACCTTGCCAGCGACTGCGTCGACAGAGACATCCCCTACCTCCCCGGCGAAGCGACCCGCGGCCGCGCCGTCTAGACCCCTCTTGTGCTGATCGTACGTAGTACGTACGATGCCGACAAGGGTGCTAACCCCACCATTTTCAGATCGTCACGGGGAGGACACGGGTGCCTGCACTCGCGGGTAGGCGACCGGCCGCACTCGACCGCGATGGCATCCTCGCCGCCGCCCTCGCCCTCGTGGACGCCAAAGGCCTCGACTCGCTGAACATGCGGGCGCTCGCCCAGGAGTTGGGCGTGGGCACCATGT
>DASUXN010000350.1:0-3479 GCA_036377875.1 Acidimicrobiales bacterium | reverse complement strand
ATGACCGCCCCGCCGGTCACCGGCAGCGCCGATCCTCCGCCGAAGGGCTGGAACGAGTCGACGTAGCCCACGCCGTAGCCAGGGGCGGGCGTGCCTCCGACGTCGATGACCAACCGGTCCCAGCAGTCGTGCCGGCCGGTGCGGACATCGGTGATGGGCGCCTCTGTTCCGCTCAGCACGGTCTTGGTGAGACTGCCCCAGGTGATGCCGCAGTACGGCGCCGCCGAGGCGGTCGGCACGCTCCCGAGGAGGACCGTGAGGAGCATTGCGGACAGGGCGATTGCGATGCGATGCGGTCTCATTTGGGCCGCCTCCCTTTCTCGAGTACTCATCCAACGGCTCGAGGGTGAGCGGCCCGGGTAACGGGAAGTTCTCGACGCGGTAACGGATGAGCCGCAGGCCCTCCTCGGCCCCGGCGGCCGCCGCTCATGCGGCCAGGAGGCGGCGGTATTCGGCCAGGGCGGCGTTGAACCGGGCGGCGGCGGCGTTGTGCTCCCGCAGGATCGAGTTGTACGTGGCCACGCGCGCATTGAAGGCCCGGACGTCCCCCGCCGCCTCCAGTGAGTCCATCTCGTCCCGCAGGGCTTCGAGCTGGCGGCCCAGGTCGTCGGCCCTGGCCTTGATCTCGCGCAGCTCGTCGTCGCGGTGGCCGAGCGTGTCCTGGTAGGCGACCAGGACCTTGGTCCGGTCGAAGTACCGCCCGTAGTGGGCCTCGAGGGCGGGCGACAGGCCGGCGAACTCGGCCCCCAGCACGGAGTGGACCTCGTCCAGCGTGTCGTCACCCGACTCGGCGTAGATGCTCAGGCGGTCCTCGAGGACGTCGTTGCCGGTCCGGGCGGCGGTCAGCTCGCTGTCGATGCGGGTGCGCTCGGACACGGGGAGCTGGAGGTAGACGACATGGAGGAGCTCGTGGGCTGCCACCGCGTAGGTCAGCCCGTGCAGCTCGGGCGCCCCGAAGGACCGGACGTGGATGCGGCCCCGCACCACGCAGCCGAACGTGTGGGTGTCGCCCGGCTCGCTGGGGGCGTCGATGCCGCAGTCGGTCGCCAGGCGGGCCGCGTCCTGCAGCTCGGGCCGGGCGCCCACGAACAGGCGCCGGCCGAGGGCGGTCATGCCCGCCCCGTCCATGAGCTCCTCGATGGAGCGGCCGACGGGGGGCGGTGGGCTCGTGGTCGAGGTGGTGGCGACTGGCAGGGTGACCGTGGTCTCGGGGACCGACGACGTGCCGGTCGCCAGCTCCGCCGTCGGCCCGCCGCCGCTGCACCCGGCCAGGACCGCCGCGGCGACGGCGACGGCGGCGAGACAACGGCCGGGACGCACGCTCCAAGTGTCTCCCAACGTCCGGCGGCGCCAACCGCGGCAGGACCGTCCGCCGTGCTACCCCCGCCTCGACAGGCCGCGGGCGCCGGGCACGTAGTAGCGCCACGGGAATTCGACGCCGGTCGTGAGCCCGATCCGCACGCTCACGCCCGCCACCGGCGGCGGCGGCGTGCCGTCGTCGACCACCGCCACGCCCCGGTCGCCGGTCACGAGGTCGGCCCCGTCGAAGGTGCGGTCGAGGCCGAAGGCCTGGCACAGCCGCCCTGGTCCGGCGCACAGCTCCCGGTCGTTGCGGGCCTTCACCCTCAGCGCCCGCATCTCGTCCAGGCCGGCCAGGGGGGTGAGTCCCCGCAGGAGCACCGCCGACGCCACCCCGTCCTCCCCACACACGACGTTGGCGCAGAAGTGCATGCCGTAGGTGAAGTAGACGTAGAGGTGGCCGGCGGGGCCGAACATGGTGGCGTTGCGCGGGGTCTGCCCGCGGTAGGCGTGGCTGCCCGGGTCCTCGGCGCCGGCGTAGGCCTCGACCTCGACTATGCGGGCCACCCGCTCGCCCCGCACCAGCAGCTTGTTGAGCAGCTCGGGGGCGACCTCGCGACCGTCGCGGGCGTAGAACGACCGCGGCAGCGGGTTCACAGGTGGCTGAGACGTTCCTCGGTGGTGGTGAGCTGGGCCTTGAAGTGCTCGAGCTGGTCTTTCACGGGCCGGGGACCGGCCCCGCCGGGCGACGTCCGGCGCTTCACCGACGCCCCCGGCTCCAGCAGGGTGACGGCCTCGGGGCCGAGGGAGGGGTGGGCCGTGACCAGCTCGGACAGGGGCAGGTGGCGCTGGACGGCGTCGCGCACCAGACCGGCCACCATCATGTAGGCAGCCCGGAAGGGCGTGCCCCGGGTGACGAGCCACTCGGTGAGGTCGACGGCCGAGGCGTCGGCCGCGTCGGCGGCGGCGGCCATGCGCTCGACGTCGAATGTGGCCGTCGACAGCAGCCCGGCCAGGGCGGCCAGGCCCGCCACCACCTGGTCGACGGCGTCGAAGAACGGCTCCTTGTCCTCCTGGAGATCGCGGTTGTAGGCGAGGGGCAGGCCTTTGAGGGTGGTGAGGAAGCCGGTGAGGTGGCCGATGAGGCGACCCGACTTGCCCCGCGCCAGCTCGGCGATGTCGGGGTTCTTCTTCTGGGGGAGCATGGAGCTCCCCGTCGCCCACGAGTCGTCGAGGTGGAGGAAGCCGAACTCGGCGCTGGCCCACAGCACGATCTCCTCGCCCATGCGGGAGAGGTGGACGCCCAGCAGGGCCAGCCCGAACAGGGCCTCGGCGACGAAGTCGCGGTCGGACACGGCGTCGAGGGAGTTCTCGAAGCACCCTTCGAAGCCCAGGTCCTCGGCCGTCGTCCGGGGGTCGATCGGCAGCGACGAGCCGGCCAGGGCGCCGGCCCCGAGGGGGCTGACGTCGAGGCGCGTGCGGCAGTCGAGGAGGCGGTCGACGTCGCGCCCGAGAGCCCACCCGTGGGCCAGGAGGTGGTGGGCCAGCAGAACGGGCTGGGCCCGCTGGAGATGGGTGTAGCCGGGGAGGTAGATCTCCTCCCGAGCGGCCACCCTGGCCCGGTCGTACAGCACCCGCTGGAGCTTCAGGACGCCCCCCGCCACCTCGCCCAAGGCCCGCTTGGCGTAGAGGCGCAGATCGGTGGCCACCTGGTCGTTGCGGCTGCGGCCGGCGTGGAGCTTGGCCCCCGTGTCCCCCGTCAGCTCGGTGACCCGCCTCTCGACGGCGGTGTGGATGTCCTCGTCGCCGGGCTTGAAGGCGAACGTCTCCGACGCCAACTCCTCCTCCACCCGGGTGAGGGCGGCGGAGAGGATCTTGGCCTCGTCGGCGGTCAGCAGCCCGGCCCGCTTGAGCCCGACCACGTGGGCCCGCGACCCGGCGATGTCGTCGGGCGCGAGCCGCGCGTCGAAGCGGAGGCTGGCAGTGAACTCCCAGAGGGCGTCCGCCGACTCCCCGGCGAGCCGGGTCCGCCAGAGGGTCACGTCCGGCTGCTGCGGTGGGGCTGCCGCTCCGCCCACGTCTCGAGGCTGAGGCCCCACAGGCGGACGAAGCCGGCCGCGTCCTGGTGGCGGAACCGGTCGGCGGCGTCGTAGGTGGCGAGGCTGTAGTCGTAGAGGCTG
>DASUXN010000349.1:0-2268 GCA_036377875.1 Acidimicrobiales bacterium | reverse complement strand
TGGCTGGCCTCGGCCGACGGCGGCGTGTTCGCCTTCGGCCGGGCGCCCTATCTGGGCGGGTTGGCCGGCGAGGACCTGGACGGGGCCGTCATCGCCCTGGAGCCGAGCCCCAGCGGCCAGGGCTACAGGCTCGTGACCGAGACGGGAGCGGTGTACGCCTTCGGCGACGCCGGGTACGCCGGCGGCCTGGCGGGAGAGGAGCTGTCCGCGCCCGTCGTCGGCCTGGAGGCCACGCCCTCGGGCCGCGGCTACCGCCTGGTGTCCGCCGACGGCGGCGTGTTCGCCTTCGGCGACGCCACCTTTCAGGGCTCACTGGCGGGCCGGGACCTCAACGCCCGCGTCATCGCCCTCGATCCCACGTCCTCGGGCCGCGGCTACCGCCTGGTGTCCGCCGACGGCGGCGTGTTCGCCTTCGGCGACGCCGCCTTCGCCGGCAGCGGGGTGGGCCGGCCGCTGAACCGGTGGCTGCCTTCGCGTTAGGAGATCAGCGGGTCTCATCGCGAGAGGAGCGTCGGGTACGGCACACTTGTGAAGATCGGCGCAGGGCCGGGACGCCGCCGTGGCCGTCCCGCCAAGGAGGGCCCGCAGGTGGAGCAGGACCGAGGAGTGCCGCCGGAAGGCGCAGCGGAGCAGGGCGAGGGGACGGCTGCCGTCCTCTACGCCATCTTCACCTCCTTCACCGAGTCGCTGGGCGACCTCGAGCATCGGCTCACGGCGATCGAGGCCTCCGTCCGCGACACCCGAGCGGAGCTGGCCGGTCGCCTCGACGATCTCGGTGCCGCCGTCCAGGACCGGCCCGCCGCCGCCCCGGCGACGGGCGTCCCCACCGAGGCGCTCGTCGACCTCGTCAACCAGCGGGCCGAGGGGCTGGAGCGGCGGTTCGGCGAGCTGGAGGGGGCCCTGGAATCGCTGAGGGCGGTGATCCAGGCCCACGCCGACGAGACCAGCCACTCCCTCGGCCGGCGGGCCGGCGACATGGGACGGCGCCTGGCCAGCGACCTCGGCCTCACCGGCCGTCGAACCCAGCCGGGCGGGGGTCGCTGAGATCGTCCGCCCTTCCGGGCGGCGTCAGACGACGACGCGGAGCAGTTCCTCGAAGGTCGTGTTCCCCAGGGCGACCCGGGCCAGTCCCTCCCGGCGCAGCGTGATCATCCCTTGCCGGACGGCCAGGTCACGGACCTCCTCGGAGGACGCGTGGCCGAGGATGAGGTGGGCCAGTTCCTCGTTGAGCGGCATCACCTCGTGGATGGCGAAGCGGCCGCGGTAGCCCGACCGCGCGCACTTGTTGCATCCCACCGCCCGGTGGTAGCGCGCCCCGCCGACCGACTCCTGCAGCTCCTCGTCCCAGCCGGCGATCTCCAGCTCCCGGCGGTCGGGGGTGTATGGCTCCTTGCAGGCGTCGCAGAGCCGGCGTACGAGCCGCTGGGCCAGCACGCCCGAGAGGGCCGAGGTGACGAGGAACGGCTCGACTCCCATGTCGAGGAGACGGGCCGGCGTGGAGGCGGCGTCGTTGGCATGCAGGGTGGAGAGCACCATGTGCCCGGTGAGGGCGGCCTCCACGGCGATGGTGGCCGTCTCCCGGTCGCGGATCTCGCCGATCAGGAGCACGTCGGGGTCCGCTCGCATGATCGAGCGCAGCGCACCGGCGAAGGTCAGGCCGGCCTTGCGGTTCACCTGGAGCTGCTTGATCCCGGACATGTGGTACTCGACCGGGTCCTCCACGGTCACAATGTTCCGCATCGGGTCGTGCAGCTCGCTCAGGGCGGCGTAAAGGGTTGTCGACTTGCCCGACCCGGTGGGCCCGGTCACCAGGACCGCCCCCCATGGCCGCCGGTAGCAGCTGCGGTAGCGGTCCAGGGTCTCGGGACGGAAGCCCAGCTCCGCGATGTCCAACAAGCCGGTGGACCGATCGAGGATCCGCACGACGAGGGCCTCGCCCTGGGTGGTGGGCAGGGTGACCATGCGGAGGTCCACCTCCCGGGCGTCCACGACCAGGGTGACCCGGCCGTCCTGGGGCATGCGGCGCTCGGCGATGTCGAGCTCGCCCATGATCTTGAGCCGGCTGACCACGCTGGAGCGGATCGACTGGGGCACGGCCATCACGTCGTGCAGCACGCCGTCCACCCGGAAGCGGATGCGCAACTCCCTGTCCCAGGGCTCGAGGTGGACGTCGGACGCCCGCTCGGAGACGGCCCGGCGGAGCAGCTCGTTGACGAACTGCACGACCGGGGCGTCGGCGGGGCTGTCCGCCGCGGCCCGGTAGGCGGC
>DASUXN010000348.1:0-3090 GCA_036377875.1 Acidimicrobiales bacterium | reverse complement strand
CTCGATGTGACGGGCGCCGTTCGACGCCAACACCGTCCCGTAGGTGTCGGGCAGGTCGCCGAAGTCCCGTAACCCAGCGTCGGCCTGGCACTGCTGGAAGGTCAGCTCGACCGCCCGGATGCCCCAGTTGCCGCTCTCGTTCTCACCCGGGCCGACGTCGCCGGTGGCCGCCACCGCGTTGTACTCCTGGAAGCTCCAGAACTTGCACGGGTTGACCGGGTCGATCACCGTGGCGCTGTAGTCGCCCCAACGGTTGCGCTCGGCACACGGGTTGGCCATGGTCGGAGTGCAGAAGTCCCGGTAGTAGTCGCCGGTACCCGTCACGACGACCGCCGGTGCCTGGAACGTCGTGACACCAGCGGCCGTCGTGCCGAGTGAGACGCACACGCTCGCGGCGAGGGCCGGGCCCGAGCACGTGTAGCCGATCACGACGTCGCCGTTGTTGTTGACCGCGATGGTCGGCTCGTGGAAGTCCCGGTTCGGGTCGTCGATGAGCCCGGTCTGGATGACGGTGTTGGTCGTCTCGTTGATCTCGTACCAGCGCAGGGCGGCGTTGGTCGGCGTGGAACCCAGGACGGAATGGACGGCCCAGAGGCTGTTGCCCAGCTCAAAGACGTTGCCGACGAAGCGGGGGGCCACGTTTTCGATGGTGTTGCTCTCACCCACGTCGTCGGTGGGCTGGCGGGCGGCGGGAGGCGCGGCGTGGCCGGGGTCGCCGGCGATGGCGACGTCGGCCGCCAAGGTCGCCCCCGCGCCACCGGCGCCGAGGATGCTGGTCCGGCGCAGGGCGGTGCCCGTCGACCCGAGCACCGCCGCCCGCCCGTCCGAGGCGCCGAAGTCGATCGCCGGCTGCCAGCTCCCGTTGATCGCGGGAAGGCCCGCGGGCGTCGCTTCGAAGCGGGTCAGGTTGGCAGCCGTGGGCGCCGCCAGCAGGAGGTCGGCCTTGGGGAACGAGTAGCACGTCTCGTTCCCGCCGCCGTCGAAGTCCTGGGTGCAGCTGTACACGCCGTCGGCGTCGATGCCCAGGGTGGGATAGTCGTGGAACTCCTCCGCTCCGACGGTGTCGGCGTCGATCATGAAGCCGTCCCAGTCGCCGGTGGGATCGTTGGTGTCGGACCGGCCGACGAACAGGTTGTTCGATTGCTCGTTGACGTTGTTGTTGTCCGCGTCGACCGCTCGGTCGATGGAGACTGCGAACCACCTCTGGCTGGCGGTGTCGTACACGACCCTGGGATCGAACCGACCACCATTGGCGGCGACGATGGGCAGCCCGACCTTGTTCGTCCAGAAGGCGTCGAGGGTCATGTCTTCGAGCGACGCCCCGGTGAACTTGTTGAAGGACTGGTAGTTGCCGTTGATCATTTCGACTATGTGGTTGGGGCCGACCGCCCCCATGGTGTCGGGAGGTATGAAGGTGCTACCGCCCGTCGCTCCGAACAGGCGGCTCGTCTCGAAGCTGAGTCCCAGGCCGGCGACGCCCCCCGGGACGGGAGAGACGTGGGAGCGAGGCTCGGGCAGGCGGCCAGATGAGGGGCCCGCCTCCGATCGAGGGGTGCTCTCCTGGGCAGCGGCGGGTTGCGGACCGGCGCCGGCGGTGATCAGCGCCACCAGAGATGCGGTCGTCGCCAGCAATCGCCTCCGCCGCCGAATCGGGTGAACTCCGCCGATCCCAGGCAACTTCTGCGCGCGCGCCAGACCCCGACCCATGTACACCCTCCCGATGCCCCGCCGGCGAAAATCCGCCGGCGCGGGAACGGTACCGCTAGCCGCAGCGGTCCAGCAATGGTGCTTGCCCGAGGCCGAGGGAGAACGGTCCGAGCGTCAGGCCGGTATCGGGCAACACCACAGTCAGCGTCATCTGGGAACCGTTCAATGAGCCGGAGTAGCGAGCCGGCTGCCCCGATGGCGTCGGAGTTCCGGGCTGAGACGGTCCCCCGGGCTGGGAGGAGTGCGTGCCGGCCGCCTGGAACGATTCACCCCCGCCCAGAACCAGGGCCTCGCTGATGAACCCCGCCGCGCAGTCGTACTCGACCGTTCCGCCGCTCGGGCTGACGACGAGTCGGATGCCCTGCCCACCCCAGGTCCCGTCGGGTACGCGGCGCGCAGGGGCGGTAACGGTCGTGGCGGGCGCCACCGTCGTAGGAGTCGTCACGGTTGTCACCGAGCCGTTCGGCGGGGTCGTCACCCGGTCGATCGGCGCGGTCGTCGGGATCGCCCCCACGGTTGCGGTGGTCTGGCTTGGGGCGGGAACCGACGTCGTCGCTGCGGCCGCCGACGTCTTCCGGTCATCGCCCGGAGCGTCGTCCTCGCCGGAACCGGCGACCAGGCTCCCGCCGATCACGAGAGTTCCGATGGCGGCGGCGACGAGCGCCCAAAGGCGCCAACCCTTCACCTCTTCGAGAGTACGCCAGCATCCCGCCGAGCGCGGCGCGTGGCCATACCTCCGCTCCGCCGCGTACCGGGCCGCCGACGGTCAGTCGGCGGCGACGGCGTGGAGGACATCGAGGCGGGCCGCCTTGCGGGCCGGGAGGGCCGAGGCCAGCAGCCCGGCGACGACGGCGATCCCGAGCCAAGCCAGGAGCTGGCCCATGGGGACGACGAGGTGGGTGAGGCCCAGGTTCCGCATCGACGACACCAAGACCCAGCCGAAGACGACGGCCAGCATGAGGCCGAGCACCGCGCCCAGGGCGGCGATGATCAGCGCCTCCGACCGCACCATGGACCGGAGCTGCCCGCGTGCCATGCCGATGGCCCGCAGCAGCCCCAGCTCCCGCGTTCGCTCGTGGATGGACAGAGCGAGGGTGTTGGCGATGCCCAGCAGGGCGATGATGACCGACAGGCCGAGCAGCGCGGTGATGGGCACGAGGAACTGCTGGACCTTTTCGTCCTGGGCCTTGAGGACCTCGGAGCGGTCGCGCACGTCCACCGTGGGCAGGTCGGCGAGAGCCTTCTCGATCCGCTCGCGGCCGGCCTCGGGGGTCAGGCCGGGCACCAGCTGCACGTCGACTTCGAGGTCGAACTGCTGAGCGAAGTTGGCCTCGTAGGCGGCCAGGCTGATCACGTAATCGGTGCGGACGGTGGTGGTCGAGA
>DASUXN010000347.1:0-7261 GCA_036377875.1 Acidimicrobiales bacterium | reverse complement strand
GGGCAGATCCGGTCGCGTTCGCAGGAGAAGGAGCGCCCCTGATGAGGACGGAGAAGCGCGCGGTACGTCGCCTGGGAGTTCTCGGACTTTGCGTCGGGCTGGTCGCGAGCTTCGCCCCCGCCGGCGCACAGCAGTCGGGTGACCAGGCCTCCAAGATCACCGTCGCCTTCAAGTCGAACGAGAACAACCTCACCCCGTTCACCCTCACCATGGGCGGGCTCCCCACGACGCACGACTTCGTGAACCTCGTGTACGACACGTTGTTCTGGTCGCAGGTCAAGGAGGAGCCGGAGCCGTGGCTGGCCGAGTCGGCCGAGCCGTCCGCCGACTACAAGTCGTGGACGGTCAAGCTGCGCAACGGTGTGACGTTCCACGACGGCCGGCCCCTCAGCGCCGAGGACGTGGCCTTCACCTTCCAGAAAATGAAGTCCACCACCGGCGGCCGGTACTCGCACCACGTGTGGGAGTACCCGGTGTTCTTGTCGGCGGACGTGATCGACCCGCTGACCGTGCGTCTCAACTTCCAGGACGCGGCGCCGACCTTCAAGATCCTCCCCGGCGGTGACCTCCCGATCGTGCCAAAGCACGTCTGGGAGAACGTCGAGAACACCAACACCGCCACCGATGTCCCGTCCATCGGGACAGGCCCGTACAAGATGGCCGAGATCGTGCCCAACCAGCTCTACCGGCTCGAGGCCAACGAGAGGTACTTCAAGGGCAAGCCCAAGGTCGACGCCATCGACGTGCCCATCGTCACCGACTCCTCGGCCGCCTTCGCCGCCCTCCAGACGGGCCAGGTCGACGCCACCGACCGCACCGTTCCGCCCGAGCTGTTCGAGCAGCTGTCGAACACACCGGGCGTCAAGGTGATCGAAAGCACCCGGATGGAGTCGGTCCACCTGCACTTCAACAACCAGAAGGCGCCGCTCAGCGACCCGCGCCTGCGCAAGGGCATCACCATGGCGATCGACAACAACGCCCTGGTGCAGACGGTGCTGCTGGGCCGGGGCCGGCCCGGCCGTGACGGTTGGGTCCATCCCGACTCCGCCTGGGCCGACCCACGCGGTGGCCATGAGTTCGACGTGGCCAAGGCCAACCGCACCCTCGACGAGGCGGGCTTCCGCCGTGGCGAGGACGGGATCCGGCGCACCGCCGACGGCACGCCGCTCCAGTTCAACATCACGGTGGCGGCCAACGAACCTCAGCACCAGCGCGCCGCCCAGCTGATCACCCAGCAGGTCGAGGCGATCGGCGTCCGCATGACCGTCGAGCAGATCGACCCGGCCACGCTCCGCCAGCGGCGCGGCACGCTGAACTACGACTCGTTCATCACCAACCTCGAGTCCCACGCCCACGCCGACCCCGACGCCCTGTTCTTCTTCTTCCACTCCCCCATCGCCAACTCGCCGTCGGCGGGCTCGTTCGGGGCCTACTCCAACCCGCAGTTCGACCGGCTGGTCGAGCAGGCCCGATCGGCGGTCGACCTCGACCAGCGCAAGGACCTGCTGCACCAGGCCCAGCGCATCTACGCCCAGGATGCCCCCGCCCTTGTCCTCTTCTATCCGAACGGCGATTACGCGGTGCGCACGTCCGCCTACAACGGGTGGATCGCCGACACCGGCCACGGCATCTTCACCAAGCGGTCGTTCATCCCGGGCTACGAGGACGCCGGCAACGAGAGCGCGGTGACGGGCGCAGGTGGCGACGAGGGCCCGCCGTGGGCCGCCATCGGGATCGGACTGGCGGTGCTCGCCATCATCGGCGGCGCAGTGATCTACCGCAACCGCCAGACCGACGCGTACGAGCCGGAAGAGGCCTGACCGGGCCTCTTCCGGTCACGCCTCGGTGATGGAAGCTCAAGCGCCGCCCGAGCCGGACGAGCGGTTCCACGTACAGACCGACAACCAGTGGAGCGGGCTCGTCCCGATCGGGCGGCAGCTCGTCCGGGCCCTCCCCCTGGCCGCCCTCGTGCTGGGCGTCGCCATCGTCCTCAACTTCATCCTGCCGAGAGCGGCGCCCGGCGACCCGATCGACTTCCTCATCCCGGCCGAGCAGGCCAACAAGATCAGCCCCGAGCAGCGCAACGAGCTGGCCGCCCAGTACGGGCTGAACGGCTCGACAGGCGAGCAGTTCACCCGCTACCTCTCGGGTCTCGCCAAGGGCGACCTGGGGACGTCCACCCGTTACGGCCGGCCCGTCACCGAACTGCTCGGCGAACGGCTTCCGTGGACGCTGCTGCTGGTCGGCTCGTCGGTCGTGCTGTCCACGCTCATCGGCGCCGCCCTCGGCTTCCGCTCGGCGTGGCGGCGGGGGACGTCGTCCGACGTCCGCACGCTTACAGGCGTGATGGTCCTCGACTCGTTCCCGCCCTTCTTCATGGCGCTGCTGCTGGTCCTGCTCTTCTCCGTGAACCTTCAGCTGCTGCCCGTGTTCGGGGCCCTGCCCGCGGCCAATGCCGAAGGCTGGGAGTTCGCTGTGGAGGTGGCCCGGCGGGCGGTACTTCCCATCGCCGCCCTGACCCTCGCCGGCCTCGGCTCCTCCTACCTGGTGGCCCGTTCCTCGGCCGTGGGCGAGCTGGGGGAGGACTACGTGACGATGGCGGCGGCCAAGGGCCTCGACGGGAAGGGGGTCCGCCGCCACGCTCGCCGCAACGCCCTCGTGCCCGTGTGGACGGTGGGGATGCTCAACGTGGGCGCCCTGTTCGGTGGAGCGGCGCCGGTGGAGACGGTGTTCGCCTATCCCGGCCTCGGGCGCCTGATCTACGAAAGCGTCCTCTCCCGTGACTATCCCGTGCTCCAGGGCGCCTTCCTGCTCATCGCGGTAGGGGTCATCGCCGCCAACCTGATCGCCGAGCTCGCTTATCCGTTCCTCGACCCACGGGTGCGCCGCCCCGGGGCCACGGCGTGAAGCAGCGCCGGAGCCCGGGTCAGAGGATGGGCCGGGTCGGGCTCGTCCTTCTCGCCATTCCCGCCCTGGCGGCCACGTTCGCACCGATCGTCGCCCGCCACTCGCCCACCCGGCCGAGCGGCCTCCCGCTACGGCGCCCGAGCAGCGGGCATCCGCTCGGCACCGACGACCTGGGCGTCGACATCTTCTCCCAGCTCGTCTACGGCGGGCGGATCTCCCTGGCCATCGGCCTCGGGGCCGCCGTGCTGGCCGTGGTCGTGGGGCTGGTTGTCGCGCTGGCGGCGGGGTGGCGGCGGGGGTGGCTGGAAGCGGTGCTGCTGCGGCTCATGGACGTCACCCTCGCCTTCCCGTTCCTGCCGCTGGTGCTGGTGCTGGCCGCATTCTTCGGCCGCAGCCTCGTGACCACCGCCATCGTCATCGGAGCGGTCACGTGGGCCCGGCCCGCCCGCGTCCTGTGGGCGCAGGTGCTCAAGCTGCGGGAGTACCAGCACGTCCAGGCCGCCCGCGCCATGGGGGGCTCCGGCACCCGCTGCGTCTGCCGGCACATCCTCACCCGCCTGACGCCCCTCGTCGCCGCCCAGTTCGTGCGGGTCGCCAACGCCGCGGTCATATCAGAGGCAGCCCTGGCCTTCCTCGGGCTGGGCGACCCCAACCAGGCCAGCTGGGGGATCATGCTCTCCAACGCCAGCGCCAACAACGCCCTGCTCACCGGGGCCTGGAAATGGTGGATGCTGCCCCCCGGCCTGGCCCTCACGCTCGTCGTGTTGGGGTTCGCCTTCGTGGGCTACGCGGCCGAGGAACGGGCCGATCCGCGGCTCGCCTCTTCGGGCTCGCGTCTGCGCTTCCTCAACACCCGCAAGCCTCGCCAGCCTGCGCCCACTGCCGCCGTCGAGGCGCCCGCTGGCGCACACGTGGGCCCGCTCCTCAGCGTGCGCAACCTGCACATCGCCTACGACCGGGGGGGACCGGAGGTGGTGAGGGGCGTCGGGTTCGACGTGCCCCGAGGTGACGTCACCGCCCTGGTCGGCGAGTCCGGGTCGGGCAAGAGCACGATCGTGATGGCCCTGCTCGGCCTGCTTCCCGGCGACCCGGTGGTCAAGGGCGAGGCGACGTTCGACGGCAAGAAGCTGCTCTCGGCGGCGGCCGCCGCCCGCCTCCGGGGTCGCCGCATCGGCTTCGTCACCCAGGCGGCCATGAACGCCCTCAACCCCGCCTACACGATTCACCGCCAGCTCACCGAGGCGGCCGAGCTGACGATGCCGACCGCGGCGGCCCGCAGCCGGGCCCACGAGTTGCTGGAGATGGTCGGGCTCCCGCCGGACTCCCACGGCGCCTACCCCCACGAGCTGTCGGGCGGCATGCGCCAGCGGGTAGTGATCGCCATGGCCCTCGTCAACCGCCCCGATCTGCTCATCGCCGACGAGCCGACGACCGGCCTCGACCTCGTCACCCAGGCCGACATCCTGCACCTCCTCCACGACCTCAAGGACCGCTTCGGCCTGACCGTGCTCCTCATCTCCCACGACGTGCAGATGGTGCTGCGGGTCGCCGACCGGCTCGTGATCCTCGAGAACGGCTGCGTCGTGGAGGCGGGCGAGTCCGACGAGGTCCGGGCCGACCCGGCCGAGGAGTACACCCGCCGGCTGCTCAACACCCGCCTGTCGCCCATCGGGGTGCGGGGATGACGGCCGAGGCCGTGCTCCAGCTGCGGGGGGCCTGCAAGGTGTTCTGCACCGGGTTCGGGCGCCGACGACGGCGGGTGGCGGCGCTCGACGACGTCTCCCTGGCCGTGGGCGACAACGAAATCGTGGCCCTGGTGGGCGAAAGCGGGTCCGGCAAGTCCACCCTCGGGCGGGTGGTAGTGGGTCTCGAGCGCCTCGACTCCGGCGAGGCGGTGTTCGAAGGGGTCGAGTACTCGAGGATGTCGGAGCACAAGCTCCGCCAGCTCCGCCGGCGGATGCACCTCGTGCTCCAGGATCCCTACCAGTCGCTCCACCCCGGCATGCGGGTCGCGTCGGCGGTGGCGGAGCCGCTGGAGATCGCCGGCACGGGCAACGCCCGCTCCCCCCGGGTGGTCGAAGCGCTGGAGGAGGTCGGCCTCACGCCCGCCCGCGACTTCCTCGACCGGTACCCCCACCAGCTCTCGGGCGGCCAGCGCCAGCGGGTGGTACTGGCCCGGGCCCTGGTCGGCCGGCCTCGGCTGGTGGTGGCCGACGAGCCGACGTCGATGGTCGACGCGACCCTGCGGGGCAGCATCGTGAAGCTCATCCGCCAACTGCGGGACAACTACGGCATCGCCTTCCTCGTCATCACCCACGACCTCGATCTGGCGGGGGCGGTGAGCGAGCAGGTGGCGGTCATGCAGCAGGGGCGGCTGGTGGAGTGCGGGCGCACGGCCGACGTCTTCACTTCGCCCTCGCACGACTACACCGGCAAGCTCCTACGGGCCGCCGCCGAGGTGGGCCGCCTGGACGTGGCCGGCTAGCGAGGCCCCCCGGCCCGCTTCCGAGAGCCCGCCCGGTACCGTGGGGCCATGGAACACGTGCGATGGGACGAGCGGCCGCGCATGCGGCGGCCCGTGCTCATCGCCGCCTTCGAAGGGTGGAACGACGCGGCGGAGGCGGCCAGCACCGCCGTCCGCTACATCCGCGACCGCTGGGGCGCCCGGCCGTTCGCCTCCATCGACCCGGAGGACTTCTTCGACTTCAGCGCCACCCGCCCGCAGGTCAAGCTGCGGGAGGGGCTCACGCGCGAGATCGTGTGGCCGTCCAACCAGTTCTTCGGCGCGGCGGTGACCGAGGCGGGGCGCGACGTGGTGTTGATGATCGGATCCGAGCCGCAGCTGAAGTGGCGGACGTTCTGCAACCAGGTCGTGAGCGTGGCCGCCGAGCTCGACGTAGAGCTGGTCGTGATCCTTGGCGCCCTCCTCGCCGACGTGGCCCACACCCGGCCGGTCAAGGTCACGGGCTCGGCCGTCGACGCCGACCTGGTCGCCCGCCTCGGTCTCCAGCGGTCGCGGTACGAGGGGCCCACCGGGATAGTGGGCGTCCTCCACGACGCCCTGAACAAGGCGAGCGTGCCGTCCGCCTCGCTGTGGGCGGCGGTGCCCCATTACGTGGCCGGCACCCCCTCCCCCAAGGCGGCGCTGGCCCTGGTGGAGCGAGCCGCTCAGCTGCTCGACATCCCCGTTGTCACCGCCGACCTGGCCCAGCTCGCCGTCGACTACGAGCGCCAGGTCAGCGAGGTAGTCGCCGGCGACGAGGACGTCGCCGCCTACGTCAGCCGCCTGGAGGAGACCACCGACTCCGAGGGCCTCGAGCTGACGTCGGGTGAGGAGCTGGCCGCCGAGTTCCAGAAGTTCCTACGCGAGCAGGAGTAGGCGCCAGCCTCAGGTCCTGACCCCGTAGCGGGACAGGACGTCGGCGGCGTCGGGGAACGAAGCCCGTAGGGCGGCCACCAGGTCGGCAGGGCGGGCGATGCGGTGGGCGAACACGGCCGCGTAGGTGCGCAGGGCGCAGTCGACCAGATCGGGCGGGCCGAGGTCGGCCAGAGCCTGGACCCCCTGCACGTAGACGCCGGCGTAGTAGGCGAGGGGAGCGGTGGCCCAATACGTCATGGGTTCGCCCATCCGGGCCCGGGCTGCGGCCGGCTGGCGGGCGGCCCGGAACTCGGCCAGGGTGCCCTCGTAGCGGGCCTCGGCCCAGCTGGCGAGGCCCTCGTCGAGCCACGGGTCGCGGCCCTGGTTGTTGCCGACCAGCCCGTAGAACCACATGTGACCGACCTCGTGGCTCGTCGTGCGGGCGATGGTGCCGGGGCCCTGCATGACGTGGCCGGGGTACTCGATGCCCCCACCCAGCCCGGGCGTGATGGCGAGGGTGTAGGCGGGCCACGGATAGGGCCCGTAGCGCTCGGCGAAGTCGGCGAGGATGTCCACGACCCGGTCGACGTAGGGCTGAGGCGACTCGGCGATGCCCTGGTGGACACCGACCGTCACCTCCACCGGCTGGGGCGCGTGGGCGGTGGCGGAGGCGGTGGCGAACCGTCCCACCGACAGGGCGACGTCCCGCATGGCGGGCGCCGTCCAGTGGCCGGGGCGGTCGTTGGTGCCGCTGGCCAGCGCGCTGAGGCCGTCGGGAACGGTGACGGTCAGGTCGAAGTCCGCGACCGGAGCCGTGGACGCCTCGGCGAAGGCGCCGGTAGGCGGCTCCGTCCGCCAGCCCACGCCCGGCTCCCAGCCCAGGATGGGGAAGAACGAGCCGAGCCGCACGGCGTCCCCGTCGCGCGAGATCCGGTCGCTGGAAGGGCCGGGCAGCGTCAGCGTCCACGGCACCCGCGCCTCCACCACCCGTCCCGC
>DASUXN010000346.1:0-4502 GCA_036377875.1 Acidimicrobiales bacterium | reverse complement strand
GGCGAGGACGCGCTCCTTCCAGGCCGCGAGAGCCTTGGCCCGGGCGTGCCCGTTCGCGGCGAGCGCCGCCCCCCGCTCCCCGGCCGGTTCGTAGAGCTGGTCGACGTAGTCCCGCACCATCCGGCTGGCCGACACGAAGGGCCCGAGGGCGCGCAGGTTGGCTCGCACGCGGCGTAGCCAGCCGGCAGGGGGACGCCCCGGGGGCCTCTCGTAGAACAGCGGAACGATCTGGCGTTCCAGCAGGTCGAACAGGCTGTTGGCTTCGAGATGGTCGCGCAGGCCGAGGTCCTGCTGAGACTCGGCCGAGGCGATGGCCCAACCGATCTCGTTCGTGTAGCACTCGTCCCACCAGCCGTCGAGCACCGAGCAGTTGAGCGCCCCGTTGAGGGCGGCCTTCTCGCCGCTGGTGCCGCACGCCTCCAGGGGCCGGCGGGGTGTGTTCAGCCACACGTCACAGCCCTGGTAGAGGGTGCGGGCCACGTCGATGTCGTAGTCCTCCAGGAAGGCGAAGCGATGGCGCACGTCCGGCCGGCGGGAGAACTGGACGATCTGGCGGATCATGTCCTTGCCCATGTCGTCGGCGGGATGGGCCTTGCCCGCGAAGACGATCTGCACCGGCCGCTCGCTCGACAGCAGCAGGGCCGCCAGCCGATCCGGCTGCGACAGGAGCAGGGTGGCCCGCTTGTAGGCGGCGAAGCGGCGGGCGAAGCCGATGGTGAGGTGGCCGGGATCGAACACGTCGTCAGCCCAGGTGACGTCCGCCTCGCTCTGGCCCTTCGCCAGCGCCGACTCCCGTAGGCGGCGGCGCACGAAGCTCACGAGCCGCTCACGCCCACGCTCGCGGGCCGTCCACAGCTCCCCGTCGCTCACCCGTTCCAGACGGTCCCATCGGTCGGTCGAGGCCTCGTGCCATTCGGGCAGCACGTGGCGCTTGAGGATGTCCTGCATCTCCTGGGACACCCACGTCTTGGTGTGGATGCCGTTGGTGACCGATGTGATCGGAACGTCCTCTTCGGGCACGCCCGGCCACAGCCCGGCGAAGATCCGTCGGCTGACGCGGCCGTGGAGCTTGGAGACGCCGTTGGACCAGCCGGCCAGCCTGAATCCCATCATGGCCATGTTGAACGGGGCATCGGGGGAGTCGCCCGGGGCCTGGCCCAGGGCCATGAGCGCGTCGAAGGGAATCCCGTGCTCGTCGGCCCAGGACGTGAAGTACTTCTCCATGAGATGGCGCGGGAACCGGTCGATGCCGGCGGAAACGGGAGTGTGAGTGGTGAAGACGGTCGCCGAACGCACGGCTTCGACCGCCTCGTTGAACGACAGGCCGCTGTGGCGCATGCACCGGCCTATCCGCTCCAGGCCCAGAAAGCCGGCGTGTCCCTCGTTGGTGTGGAAAACGTCGGGGTTGTGGCCGAGCCCGTAAAGAGCCCGCACGCCACCCACGCCGAGCAGGATCTCCTGACGCAGCCGGTGCTCCGCATCGCCGCCGTAGAGCCGGTCGGTGACGTGGCGCCCGCTGTCGTCGTTCTGCTCGATGTCGGCGTCCAGGAGGTAGAGCCGGACCCGCCGCACCGTGGCCCGCCACACCCGCGCCGACAGCGACGTGCCGCCGAGGTCGACAGTCACATCGACGTCCTCGGGGGTGATGGCCATGGCGTGGGGATCGAGGGGGACGTAGCGCTCCTGCTGCCAGCCGTCGGGAGTCAGCTCCTGGCGGAAGTACCCGTGGCGGTAGAACAGCCCGACGCCCACGATGGGCACGCCCAAGCCGCTGGCCGCCTTCAGATGGTCGCCGGCGAGGACGCCGAGACCTCCGGAGTACTGGGGCAGGGCGCTGGCGATGCCGAACTCGGGGGAGAAGTAGGCGACCGTCCCCAGCGGGCTGTGGCGGCGCTGGAACCACATGTCCATGGTCAGCTCGCGCTGGAGGTCGCCGTCGACCTCGTGGAGGAACGACAGGAAGGGCGGGTCGGCGGCGAGCGCTTCCAGCCGGGCTCGGGACGCACGGTTGAGCACGGCGACGGGGTCGTGAGTCGCCTCCCAGGCCTCGGCGTCGATCCAGCGGAACAGGTCCTGGCTGGGCTCGTCCCAGGACCACCGCAGGTTCATGGCCACGCCGTGCAGAGCGGCGATGGGCTCGGGAAGCTGTGGCCGTACGGTGAACGTCCTGAACGCCCTCATCCCGTGACCGTACCTACCTCGGCGCCCGCCTGGCTAAAGCGGCGATGGCTAACGCAGCCGCAGGCTGCCGGCCACGCTCTGGCCGAGATCGGGGCTGCCATTGATCACCGTCAGGACGAACGTCTTGTCGTCGTGGATGACGTAGTACTGCACCTCGTCGGCGACGGCCGTCTCGCTGCCGCGGGTGGGCAACGGGAACTTGAACGTCAGCCGCAGCGCGGGACCAGCGCCTGTGGTCGCCCGGTCCTGAGCCACCTCGGTGGCGCCGCTCTCCTCCAGCACGGGGACGATGGCGGTGGCGAGCTCTTCGAGCGTCTCCTCCTGGGCCTCGTCGACGGTCAGGTTCACCCGGGACTGCCCGTCGGGGCTCACCGCCATGAACTTGCCGCCCGACTGGGCGATCTGGCGAGCCGAGTTCACGGCCGGAATGAGCGCCTCGTTCCTTGCCGTCTGCGCCCGGGCCCGCTCGTCGAACTCGTCGAGGTTCTGGGTGAGATGGATCTCGACCCAGTCGGAGGGGATGGCCAGGGCGAACCCCGTGCCGGCGTTGCGCACCACCTTGAACCCGGCCGGGGCGGTGGTGTTGGGGGCGGACTTGTCGCTGCACCCGGCGAGCAGCAAGGGAAGGGCGAGGGCGGCGGCGATGAGCTGGGCTCGCAGGCGGGCACGGGTCGGCGCAGCAAGGCGGGCGGACATCGTGCGGTCTCTCCTTCGGGAATGGTCCCTAAGACTGGCATACCGTCACATGGCGGGCCGCTTCGCGGGCCCGCCCCGGCCGGGGCCCCAACCCCGGCCTCCTCCGTTGGCGTGGGGGCCCCTGCCCCACGCCCGGCCGTGTCACATGGCGGGCCGCTTCGCGGGCCCGCCCCGGCCGGGGCCCCAACCCCGACCTCCTCCGTTGGCGTGGGGGCCCCTGCCCCACGCCCGGCCGTCACTGGTTCAGCGGGGCTAGGAGCCGGGTAGGGTTGTGCCACGTGACAGCCGGCTCTCGTCTCGTGATCGACGACGTCCGCCCGCGGACCCTCACCGGCGCCTTTCCGGCCAAGGCGGTGATCGGCGAGGGAGTCGCCCTCTCTGCCGACATCTTCCGCGACGGGCACGACATCCTGGCCGCCCGGTGCCGCTGGCGACCCCTCGGTGAGCGCAAGTGGCGCGACGCAGCGATGACCCACACCGGCAACGACCGCTGGGAGGCGGTGATCGAACCGTCGCACCTGGGCATGCACGAGTTCCTGGTCGAGGCGTGGACGGACCGGGTCGCCACCTGGCAGCACGACGTCGAGATCAAGCACGGCGCCGGCCAGGACATCGGGCTCGAGCTGGAGGAGGGCCGCCTGCTGCTCGCCGAGCGGGCCAAGCACGTGCCCGCCGCCGACCGCAAGGTGCTCAAGGCGTCCGCCGCCACCGTCGGCGACGCGTCGCTGGCGGTCGAGGACCGTATGGCGGCCGGTCTGGACCCCGTAATCGCCGCCACGCTGGCCCTCACCCCCGACCCTCTCGATGCCACGAGCAGTGAGCCGCAGCGTCTTTGGGTCGACCGCGAGCGTGCTCTCGTCGGCGCCTGGTACGAGCTCTTTCCTCGCTCCGAGGGCGGATTTCGAGCGACGGCGGTCAACCGCTTGCCGGCGGTGGCCGACATGGGCTTCGACATCGTCTACCTCCCGCCCATCCACCCCATCGGGCGTAGTCACCGCAAGGGCCGCAACAACACGCTCACGCCCGGCCCCGACGACCCCGGCAGCCCCTGGGCCATCGGCGCCGCCGAGGGGGGCCACCGCGCCGTTGAGCCGAGCCTTGGCACCGTCGAGGACTTCGACTTCTTCGTGGAGGCCGCCCGCGGCCTGGGGATGGAGGTGGCACTCGACTACGCCCTCCAGTGCTCGCCCGACCACCCGTGGGTCAGCGAGCACCCGGAGTGGTTCCACCAGCGCCCGGACGGCTCCATCCGCTACGCCGAGAACCCGCCCAAGAAGTACCAGGACATCTACCCGATCAACTTCTGGCCCGAGGGCGAGGGGCAGCGCGAGGCGTTGTGGGACGCCTGCAAGGAGATCCTCGACCACTGGATCGGCCACGGCGTGCGCGTCTTCCGGGTCGACAACCCCCACACCAAGCCGATGGCTTTCTGGGCGTGGCTGATCCCCGCCGTCCAGGCCGACCACCCGGACGTGATCTTCCTGTCCGAGGCGTTCACCCGTCCCAAGGTCATGGCCAAGCTGGCCGAGGTCGGGTTCAGCCAGAGCTACACGTACTTCACCTGGCGCACCCACAAGCAGGAGCTGCAGGAGTACCTGGAGGAGCTGGCCCACACGGTGAAGGCC
>DASUXN010000345.1:0-7319 GCA_036377875.1 Acidimicrobiales bacterium | reverse complement strand
TTGCCGATCTGCAACTCGTCCCCGTTCTGCAGGGTGGCCTCCTCGATGCGCTCACGGTTCAGGTAGGTGCCGTTCAACGACCCGACGTCGCGCACGACGAAACCCTCGCCGGCGCGGACGATCTCGGCGTGGCGGCGCGAGACGGTGATGTCGTCGAGGAAGATGTCCGAGTCGGGGTGGCGGCCGGCCCGGGTCACGTCGGTGTCGAGCATGAACTTCGAGCCCGCGTTGGGGCCGCGCTTGACCACGACCATCGCCATCGTGGCCGGGAACTCGCCCAGCGAGACGGTCAGCTCGTCCTCGGAGACCTCCCCCGTGGCTTCCACGGGCGCGAACGTCACCGTCGTCTCGTCGCCGTCCTTGGGCTCCACCACCGCACCACACGACGAGCAGAACGTCGCCCCCGCCGGGTTGCGGTGACCGCACTGGTTGCAGTACACGGGCCGCAACGGTACTGCCCAAACGGCCGCGAAGCGACCGAAGCCTCGACCTGTACTTGCGCGTTGGGGTTCTGAGCTATTCGGCGGTAAGCGCCTTGTAGCCTTCGGCGTCGAGCAGGCTGCCCACCGACGCCTGGTCTTCGGGCTCGATCAGGCAGATCCAACCCTCGTCGTAGGGGTCCTCGTTCAGGCGGTTGGGGGCGTCGTTGAGGTCGACGTTGACCTGCACCACCCTGCCCGCCACGGGTGCGTAGATGTCGCTCACCGACTTGGTCGACTCCACCTCGCCGAGGGACTGCCCGGCCTGGACCGAGGCGCCCACCTCGGGCAGCTGCACGAACACCACGTCCCCCAGGGCGTCCTGGGCGTAGTCGGTGATGCCCACCCGCACCAGCCCGTCCTCGCTCAGGGCCCACTCGTGGTCTTCGCTGTACCGCCGGTCGTCAGGGATGTTCACTGCGAGCACCCTAGCGAAGCATCTGCCGGATCCGGCGGGCGTACTCCTGGGCCAGGCCGCGGGCCTCGGCCTCGCTCGATCCCTCGGCCCACACGTGGGTGACGGGATCGTCGGGGTCGGGGAGGACGAGCGCCCATCCGTCCTCGTGGAGAACCTTGACCCCGTCCACCAGCACCAGCTCCCGGTCCTTGGTGCGCTCGACCATCAGGCGCATGACCGTGCCCTTCTCCTCCCACGGGGTCACCACGGATTCGTGGGCGATGTGGACGCGGGGCAGGTCGGCCACCACCTCGGACAGGGGTATGCCGGTGCGGGCGATCAGCTCCAGCACCTTGACCAGCGTGGCGGTGGCGTCGTAGGCGGGCAGGAAGTCGGGAAATATGAACCCGCCGTCCTGGCTGGCGCCGAGGGCGATGTCGTCGGTCTCGGCCGTGTCCATGAGGTGGGAGGCCGACAGCTTCGTCCACACGATCTCGGCCCCGTGGTGGGCGGCGATCTCCTCCGCCACCCGGCTGGCGGCCACCGGCAGGGCGATGCGGGCGCCCTTGTGGGTGGACGCCACCAGCCGCACCAGGGCCAGCAACGCCTGGTCCTGGGTGAGGACGTGGCCCTCGTCGTCGATGAGGAAGATGTGCTCGCCGTCGGGATCGATGACCGCGCCGAAGTTGGCGTTGGCGGTGCGCACCAGCTGCGCCACCCGCCCGCTGTGGATGGCGGGGTCGAAGGCGGCCGCCCCGGCGGTGGACGCGTAGGGGTTGACCGCCAGCACGTCGGCGCCGAGCTTGGCCAGCACGGCCGGCATGAGCAGCGACGTCGAGCCGTAGGCGTAGTCCATGACCACCCTGAAGCCGGCGGCCCGGATGGCGTCGATGTCGACCGATTCGATCAGCGCCGCGGTGTAGTGCTCGAGGGCCCGGGGGGCGAAGCCGAGGTCGCCGATCTCCGCCGCGAAGGCCCGCCGGAAGTCCTGGCGGTAGTAGTAGCGCTCGATCTTGCGCTGGGCGCTCTCGTCGAGGTCGGTGCCGTCGGCGTCGAAGAAGCGGATGATCACGGACTGCGGGTCTCCGGCGGCGAGGCGGACGGTTATCCCGCCCCGGTTGCCCTGGGACCGGACGTGGAAGCGGGTGACGGGCACGGGCGCCATCTCGAGGTCGTCGATGTTGACGCCGGTGGCGTTCAGGCCGGCGTGGATGGCTCGCTTGAGGGCCCGGGCGGCGCGGCTGGAGTCCCGCGACGTGCTGACCGTGCGGCCCTTCTTCATGGTCGTGCCGTAGGCCATGGCCACCCGGCAGGCCAGCTCGGGGGTCACGTCCACGTTGGCCAGCCCGCTCACGCCGGAGCGGCCGAACAGATTCCGGGCCCCCCTCGACTCCCACACGATCGAGGAGTTGATGATGGCGCCCTGCTCGACGGTCTTGAACGGGTAGATCTTCACGCCCGGGTTGATGACGGCGTGCTCGCCCACGAAGCTGTCGTCGCCGAGGACGACCCCCTCCTCGCAGCGGGCGTTGGCCCGCAGGTCGCTGGAGCGACCGACGACCGTGCCCCGCAGCCGCACCGAGTGGGCCAGGTAGGCGTTGTCGTGGACCACGCTGCGCTCCAAGTCGGCGCCGGAGCGGACCATCACGTTGGCGCCCAGCACCGTGTACTGGCCCAGGCGGACGCCTGCCTCCACCCGGCAGAAGTCGCCGATGATGGCGGGGCCCTCGATCTTGGCGGCGGGGTCGACCTCGGCCCCCTCCCCCAGCCACACGCCCTCCGCCACCCGGAACCCGGGGATCTCCATCTCCACCTCGCCCCGCAGGACGTCCCGGTGGACCTTCAGGTAGGCCTCGAGGGTGCCCACGTCCTCCCAGTAACCCTCGGCCACGTGCCCGAGCAGCGTCTTGCCCTCGGCCAGCAGCTTGGGGAAGACGTCCTCGCTGAAGTCGACCTTCTCGCCCTCGGGGATGTAGTCGAACACCTCGGGCTCGAGCACGTAGATGCCGGTGTTGACGGTGTCGCTGAACACCTGACCCCACGTCGGCTTCTCCAGGAACCGCTCGATCGACCCGTCCTCGCGGGTGATGACGATCCCGAACTCGAGGGGGTTCTCCATCGACTTGAGGGCGAGGGTGGCGACCGCCCGGCGCTCCTTGTGGAAGTCGATAAGGGCGGTCAGGTCGATGTCGGTGAGGACGTCGCCGGAGATGACGAGGAACGTGTCGTCCAGCTCGGCCATGGCGTTGCGCACCGAGCCGGCCGTGCCCAGCGGCGTCTCCTCGGTGGCGTAGACCATGCGCACCCCGAACTCGGACCCGTCGCCGAAGTAGGTGCGGATCGTCTGGGGCAGGAATGCCAGGGTGACGACCACCTCGTCGAAACCGTGGCGCTTCAGGAGCTTTATGACGTGCTCCATCATCGGCCGGTTGGCCAGGGGCATGAGGGGCTTCGGCTGGTTCGAGGTGAGGGGCCGCAGCCGGGTGCCCTCGCCCCCAGCCATGATCACGGCTTTCATCGTGCTCCGACCCTACCCGGGCGCAGGTTCGCCCTTGATCCGGCGACCGTCGGCCAGGGCCTGGCGGGCCAGCGGGACGTACTTGGCCGCCGCGTACCAGCTGAGGACCAGCCCGACGATGGCCGCGATCCAGCCGCCCACCCGCAGGATCTCGTGGGGGCCGAAGTCCTCGTCCGCCCCGGCCAGGAACAGCGGGAAGGCGAACATGAGGGCGAACGTCCCCGCCTTGCCCAGCCACGTGACATCGATGCGGCGAGCGCCCATGGCGGCCAGCACGACCACCGTGGCGCCTACGAGGACCTCGCGCGCGAGCACGGGAATGGCGACGATGGCCGGCACCGACCCGTCGATGAGGATCGAGACGACGGCGACGACCAGCAGCAGGCGGTCGGCGGTGGGGTCGAGCACCTTCCCGAGGGTGGAGACCTGGTTGTAGCGGCGGGCGATGAAGCCGTCGACCCAGTCGGTGGCGCCCAGGGCGCCCAGCAGGATGGCGGCGCCGACCCGGTTCTCCCGCCCGAACAGGAGCCACACGAAGACGGGGATGAGGCACAGCCGGACCACCGACAGGGCGTTGGGGACGGTCAGGATCCGATCGAGCCCCTCATCCTCCTGTTTCTGCCCGTTCCCGTCGGCCACGGGCGGAAGTCTACGGGTCAGGCCCGGCGTTCCTCCTTGGACCCGCCCAGCGCCTCCCACACGGCTTCCGTCGTCTCGAAGGGGCCGTCGGGCAGGGCGGTCAGGGAGTCGAGGATCCAGGCCGGCGCGGTCTGGCGGCGCGCGCTTTCGGACAGCGCCTCGCGGTCGGCCGGGAAGACGGAAGGCTCGAGGTGGCGCGCGAGCTCGGCCCGGGCCTCGAGTTGGTCGTCGGTGGGCCAGCTCGAGTCGTCCTGCAGGCGGCCGCCGGCCAGGCGGGAATCGGGCGTGGGGTCGCCGTCGCCCGGTCCTTCCTGCTCCCGTGCCTCCTGCGCCCTTGCCTCGACCGGTGAACCCTGAACCACCGACTGCGTGTCGTGCTTGAGCTGCTCGTCGAGGCGGGGGCCGTGTTTGTCGCTTGCTCGTTCCACGGATGGGTAGAGACCCGGCACGGGAAGCAACCACGCAGCACCGGCGTTGAACCTCTCTGAGGCAAACGGACGGAAAGGCGGGGCGACAGACCTATGCAGGAGTTGGCTACTGGCAGGTCGGCGGGTACAGGGGGCGAGGACGAGCTCGTCCGCCTCTACCTGAAGGACGTCGGCAAGCACACGCTTCTGACCAAGGCCGACGAGACCCGCCTCGGCCTGGCCGTGATCGAAGGCCGCAAGGCCGCCGAGCGGCTGTGCCGCCACGGAGAGCGTCTGACAGACGACGAGCGGGCCGCGCTCGAGGCCCAGGTATGCGAGGGCCAGCGGGCCGCCGACGCCTTCGTGCGGGCCAACCTGCGCCTGGTCGTGTCCGTCGCCAAGAAGTACGCCGGCAACTCGGGCATGTCCCTCCTCGACCTCGTGCAGGAGGGCAACGTGGGCCTCATGCACGCCGTCGATCGCTTCGACGTGCGGCGCGGGTTCCGGTTCTCGACCTACGGCACGTGGTGGATCCGCCAGGCCATCTCCCGGGCCATCGCCAACAACGGCCGCACCATCCGTCTCCCCGTGCAGGCCGGTGCCGTGGTGGGGCGCATCCGCCGGGCCCAGGCCGAGTTCGAAGCCGAGCACGGCCGCCGGCCCTCGGCCGACGAGCTGGCCGAGCTGGCCGGCCTCACTCCGGCCAAGGTGCGCGAGGCGCTCACCTTCCCCCTCGAGATGACGTCGATGTCGGAGTCGCACGGCCCCGAAGGAGACACCGAGGTGGGCGACGTGCTGCCCGACACCGAGGCGTCCTCCCCCTTCGACATGGTCGCCGCCTCCATGCTGCCGTCGCAGATCCACCGCATCCTCGACGTGCTCACCGAGCGGGAGAAGCGGGTCGTGTTCCTCCGCTACGGCCTCGACCGGGGCAAGCCCCGCACCCTCGACGAGGTGGGCGCCATCTTCCGGCTCAGCCGTGAGCAGATCCGCCAGATCGAGCGCCGCGCCCTCCTCAAGCTGCGGGAGAGCTCCGAGCGCACGGGGGCGTGGGAGCTGCTGGCCGGCTGAGGAAAGTCCGAGCCGGCCGATTTCGGCTCGGCCCTACCATGGCCAGGTGACCGATTTCATCCGGGAGATCATCGAGGACGACCTGCGCACCGGCCGCCACGGCGGGCGGGTCGTCACCCGGTTCCCACCCGAGCCCAACGGCTACCTGCACATCGGCCACGCCAAGTCGATCTGCCTGAACTTCGGCATTGCCCAGGAGTACAACGGCCGCTGCCACCTGCGCTTCGACGACACCAACCCCGCCAAGGAGGAGATGGAGTACGTCGAGGCGATCGAGCGGGACGTGCGGTGGCTCGGCTTCTCCTTCGGCGACCGGGCCCTGTACGCGTCGGACTACTTCGGCCGGATGTACGAGCTGGCCGAGGACCTTGTTCGCGACGGCAAGGCCTACGTCGACGACCTGTCCGAGGACGAGATCAGGCAGTACCGCGGCAGCCTGACCGAGCCGGGCCGTCCGTCGCCCTACCGTGACCGCAGCGTGGAGGAGAACCTCGCCCGATTCCGCCGCATGCGGGCGGGTGAGCTGCCCGACGGCGCATGCGTGCTGCGGGCCCGCATCGACCTGGCCGCCCCCAACATGAAGATGCGGGACCCTCTCCTGTACAGGATCCGCCACGCCACCCACCACCGCACCGGCGACGAGTGGCCGATCTACCCCATGTACGACTGGGCCCACCCTCTCGAGGACGCCATCGAGGGCATCACCCACTCCCTGTGCACCCTCGAGTTCGAGAACAACCGCGAGCTGTACGACTGGGTGATCGAGCACACCCGGGTGAACGCCGCGACCGGCTTCAGCCGGCCCCAGCAGATCGAGTTCGCCAGGCTGAACCTCGACTACACCGTCATGAGCAAGCGCAAGCTGCTGCGGCTGGTGGAGGCGGGCCACGTGTCGGGATGGGACGACCCCCGTATGCCGACCATCGCCGGCATGCGCCGGCGCGGCTACCGGCCCGAGGCCATCCGCGCCTTCGCCGACCTCATCGGCGTGGCCAAGGTCAACTCCACGGTCGACGTGGCCAAGCTCGAGTTCTGCGTCCGTGACGACCTGAACTGGGTCGCCCCCCGCGTTCTGGGCGTGCTGCGCCCGTTGAAGGTGACGCTGACCACGTGGCCCGAGGGCGAGGTCACCCAGCTCACCGGCCCCTACTTCCCCCCCGACGTCGGCAAGCCGGGCGAGCGCACCATCCCCTTCGGCCGCAACGTGCTCATCGACCGTGACGACTTCATGTCCGACCCTCCCCCCGGCTACCAGCGCCTGGCCCCCGGCCGCACCGTGCGCCTGCGCCACGGGCCGCTGATCACGTGCGACGAGGTGGTCGAGGAGGGCGGCCAGGTCGTCGAGCTGCGCTGCTCGCACGTGCCCGACTCGGTGGGGGTGACCCCGCCGGGGGTGACGGTGTCGGGCGTGATCCACTGGGTCCCGGCCGACTTCGGCGTGCCCGCCCAGGTGCGGCTGTACGACCGGCTGTTCCGTACGCCCAACCCCGACGCCGCCGACGACCCGGCCAGCCAACTGAACCCCGGCTCCCTGGAGGTGCTGGACGGCGCGGTGGTCGAGCCCAGTCTCGCCACCGCCGAGCCGGGCAGTCGCTGGCAGCTGGAGCGGGTCGGCTACTTCGTCGTGGACGAGGTCGAGTCGGGGCCCGGCGCCCTCGTGCTCAACCGCATAGTCACCCTGCGCGACTCGTGGAAGGGCGACGCCGAGGCGCCCCCCGAACGGTCCTCGGGCTCGACGTCGGCCAAGGCCCGCACCCGCCCGCCGCGCCGGAGCCGGGCCGAGTACCGGGCCGAGGCACGCGTCCGGG
>DASUXN010000344.1:0-5715 GCA_036377875.1 Acidimicrobiales bacterium | reverse complement strand
CACCTGTTCGGCCGCACCCGCGAGCGGAAGGAGGTCGACGGGATCAGCAAGGACATCATCCTCGCCCGGGCGTCCGACAAGGCGATCGCCAAGGCGGGCCAGGACGGCGGGTTGGTGTCGGCCATCCTCATCTGGGCCCTCGAGCACGGGTACATCGACGCCGCCCTCGTGTCCTACCTGGAGGGCGACGGTACGACCTGGAAGGCCATCCCCGGCGTGGCCCGGACCAAGGAAGAGGTGCTGGCCGCGGCGGGCAGCCGCTACACGTACTCGGCCAACACCATGGCCTACGACGAGGCGGTGGCGAGCGGAGCCGAGAAGCTGGCCCTGGTGGGGATGAGCTGCCAGTCGTCGGTGCCGCCGGTGATGGACGTGCGCAAGGCGGGCAAGGTGGCCCGGCGCTTCGCCCTGAACATAGGCCTGCTGTGCTCCAAGACCTTCGACGACGCCATCTTCGACGAGCTGCTCGACGCCAAGTACGGCCTCAAGCGGGCCGACATCGTCAAGATGAACATCAAGGGCGTGTTCCAGATCTGGACGAAGGACGGCGGGTATCACGAGGTGCCGCTCAAGGAGTGCCACGCCTGGACCCGTGAGGGCTGCAAGATGTGCCCCGACTTCGCGGCCGAGCACGCCGACATCTCCACCGGCGGCATCGGGGCGTTCAACGACTGGACGCTGACGATCGTCCGCACCGACCTGGGCCGCGAGATCCTGATCAAGATGCTGGAGGACGGGACCATCGAGGGCCGTCCCGGCGACGACGACCCGGGCGCCATCGCCCTGCTGCGCAAGCTGTCGACGAATCAACGGAAGCGCTGGCCGGAGACGGCTTTCGTCGAGGCGCCCCGCCTGATCCCTCCCCAGAAGAAGAAGGCGAAGAAGGCTCCTGCGCCTGCTTAGCGGCGGCGCAGGTCGTGGCGAAGGCACGCCCGGGCGGCGCGGCGACGGGGATGGCGGCTCGTCCCCGCATCGGAGAGGAGTACCAGCGACGTGGAACCCGGGCTCGCGCGCGACGCGCTGACCCTGGTCCTGGGCGTCCTCACGGGGGTGCTGTCGGCCTCCTTCGGCGTGGGCGGGGCGGTGCTGTCGACGCCGGGGGTGCGGCTGCTCGGAGCATCTGCCCTGGAGGCGGTGGGCACCACGCTGCCGTCGATCCTGCCCAGCGCCATCTCGGGAACGGCCCGCTACGCCCAGGAGCGCCTCGTCGACTGGCGCGTGGTCGTGGCCACCGCCCCGCCGGGCGTCGGGGGGGCGGTGGCAGGTTCGCTGCTCTCGGAACGGGTGCCGGGCGAGGGCCACTGGCTGATGGTGGCCACGGCCGTGATCCTCGGCTACACCGCGGTGCGGCTGGTGCAGGAGCCGAGGGGGCTGCGAACGGAGAGGACGCGCGTGCCTGCGCCCGTGCTCGCCGTCGTGGGGGTCGCCGCCGGCATGCTGTCCGGGCTGCTGGGAGTGGGCGGAGGCACGATCCTGCTGCCCGCCTTCCTGCAGTTCCTGCGCATGCCGACCAAGGAGGCGGTGGCCACGTCGCTGGCGTGCGTGGGGATCCTCGCCCTGCCCAGCACGGTCACCCACGCCATCCTGGGAACGATCGACTGGCGGTTCGCGGTGCTGCTGGCGGCGGGGGTGATCCCAGGAGCGCGGCTGGGGGCGGCGCTCGCCATCCGGGCGGAAGCGCGCCGGCTGCGGCTGGCAGTGGCGGCCGTACTCGGCGTGCTTGCGGTCGTCTACGGGATCAGCGAGGTGCGCTCGGCGCTTGGATGAGGGCCCGGGCCCGGGCGAACACGGCGTCGAAGGCCGGCTCGGTGAGCTTGCCCGTGAACGTGTTCTGCTGGCTGGGATGGAAGGAGTCGAGAAGGGTCAGCCCGCCCGGTAGGGGATGCTCGGCCAGGTGCCCGAACTTCGGACGGCCACTCAGGCCGGCCGCGGCGTTCGGGCCACGCAGGCCGGCCGCGAGCAGCCTCCACGCCACGTCGTGGGCGAACTGGCCGAGGGCCACGACCACCGTCACCCGCTCGAGGAGGGCCAGCTCCCGTTCCAGGTAGGGGCGGCACGTGTCGCGCTCCTCGGGCGTGGGGCGGTTGGCGGGTGGCGCGCAGCGCACGGCCGCCGCCACGTAGGCGTCCCGCAGCTCCAGGCCGTCGCCGGCGTGGACGCTCGTCGGCTGGTTGGCGAAGCCCTGCTTCCACAGGGCGCGGTACACCCAGTCCCCGGAACGGTCGCCGGTGAAGACGCGACCCGTGCGGTTCCCGCCGTGGGCGGCAGGGGCGAGTCCGACGAGCAGCAGTCGGGCGGCGGGGTCGCCGAAGCCGGGAACGGGGCGTCCCCAGTACTGCTCGTCCCGGAAGGCGGCGCGGCGCTCGGCCGCCACCGCTTCCCTCCACGCCACCAGGCGAGGGCAGGCCCGGCACGCCACGATCTCGGCCGTCAGCCGATCTAGCGAATCCACGCCAGTAGGTTGGCGCGTCGATGGCCCGCCGCCCCACCCGTCCGCCCGCGACCCTCGTTCTCCTGGTCCGCCACGGCCAGACGGGCACCACCGGCAAGGTGCTCCCGGGGCGGGCGCCCGGCCTCCACCTGGCCGATACCGGCAAGGCCCAGGCCCAGGCCGCGGCCGATGCCATCGCCACCCTCAAGCGGGTCGACGCCGTCTACAGCTCGCCGCTGGAGAGGGCCCGCGAGACCGCCGCCCCCATCGCCGCCGCCCGCGACCTCAAGGTCAAGACCGACAAGGGCCTGCTCGAGCTTGACATCGGCGACTGGACGGGCGAGGAGCTCAAGGCGGCGGCCAAGCGTCCCGAATGGCGGGTGGTGCAGCGCTACCCGAGCGGGTTCCGGTTCCCCGGGGGGGAGTCCTTCGTGGAGCTGCAGACCCGTATGGTGGGGACCATCGATCGCCTCGTGGCCGCCCATCGGGGCGGCACCGTCGTCGCCGTGTCCCACGCCGACCCGATCAAGGCGGCCGTGGTCCACGCCACCGGCGCCCACCTCGACATGTTCCAGCGCATCACCGTCGCCCCCGCCTCGATCACCGCCATCACCTACGGCGAGCTGGGACCGATGGTCCTGAACGTGAACTGGGTCCCCTCCCCGTTCGGGGTGAGGGCCCAGTGAGCAGCTCGTTCGAGATACCGGAGATCGAGGGCATCACCGCCGGGACCGAGGGGCCTCCCGGCCAGCGCGTGTTCTACCTCCAGATCCGCCATGCGGCCGGCGTGGTCAGCCTGCGGCTGGAGAAGACGCAGGTGGCGGCGCTGTGCCGGTACCTGGACGAGATGCTGGCCGACCTTCCACCCGTCGACCCCGCCCCGGGCGACATGGAGCTGGTCGAGCCGATCGTGCCCGAGTGGGTGGTGGGCTCGCTGGGCGTGTCCTACGACGAGGAGGACGACCGCATCGTCCTGGTGGCCGAGGAGCTGGTCGAGGAGGGCGAGGAGGCGGCCGAGGCCCGCATCCGCGCCACCCGGCCCCAGGTCGCCGCCTTCACCCGCCGGGGCGCCCAGGTGGTAGCCGCCGGCCGGCCGCCGTGCCCGCTCTGCGGTGGCCCGCTCGACCCCGAAGGACACATGTGCGTCCGCCTGAACGGCCATCGCGACCTGACGTCCTGACGAAGGGGGAGATCACCGTCAAGGGACGGCTGCCGTGGAGCTCGAACGGCACGTTCCTCGTGGAGCTGTGCGAGGACGGCGAGGCCCGGCCGGTCCGGGCCGTGTACAAGCCGCTGCGGGGAGAGCGCCCCCTGTGGGACTACCCGCCCGGCCTGTACCGGCGGGAGATCGCGGCCTACGTCACGTCGGAGTGGCTGGGGTGGGGGTTGGTGCCGGAGACGGTGGAGCGGGACGGGCCGCTCGGGCTCGGGTCGCTCCAGCGCTTCGTGGACGCCGACTTCAACGAGCACTACTTCACGCTGCTGGAGCGTCCCGAGCACCACGAGGGCCTGAAGCGGATCTGCGCCTTCGACCTCGTCATCAACAGCGGCGACCGCAAGAGCGGCCACTGCCTGGTGGACGACGACGGGTGGATCTGGGCCATCGACAACGGTCTGTCGTTCCATCCCCACCCCAAGCTGCGCACGGTCATCTGGGACTTCGACGGCCAGCCGCTCCCCGAGGAATGCCTCGACGGGATCCGCCGCTTGGCCCTCTGCCCCGAGCCGCCGGAGCCGCTCGTGCCCCTGCTGACCCCGATCGAGCTGGAGGCACTGTTGGCCCGGGCCGCGGCCATCCTGCGCCATCCCTACTTCCCGCCCGCCCGGTCGACGCGGGCCTTTCCATGGCCGCTCGTCTGAGCATCGGCGAGCTCGTCGACCGGGGCGACCTCGACGAGCTGCTGCGCCGGGTCGACGACTACTGCGACGACGGGGAGTGGCAGGCCCTGCTCGACCTGCGGGACAGGTGCCGGGCCGCCTTCGAACGGGGCCGCCAACTGTGGCCGGCGGCCAGCCACGCCGAGTACCGGCTGGCCCTCCAGGCGCCGGGGCGGTGGGCCGCCGCGGTCGTGACACCCGGGGCGGGCCGCTTCGCCCTGGGGCCGTTGTCGGAGGTGGCGGCCGCCACCCACACGTGGGACGAGCTGGCGGCGCATCTTCCGGCCACGCCGGAGGCGGGGCTGGTGGCGCAGGAGCGGGTGCTGAGGGGAGAGGACCTGCGGGCCGACACGCGGGTCGACCGGGCCATGGTCGAATTGCCCCTCGTGCTGCTCGACGCCGAGCCGGCCTATCCCGAGGCGCGCTACCGCCCGTACGCCGCCGAGTTCGACGACGTGGTGGCGCCGGCGACGTGGGAGACGGTCGACGTGGGCGTGGACGGCGACAGGCCAGCAGCCGTCGTGGCCGACGGGGATGCCGAGCGGGCCCTCGTCGAACTGGCCGGGGCGTGGACCACCCAGTCCAACGGGCAGGCGGTGGCGGTGGCGGTCGAGGGGGACGCGCCGGGCGCGGTGGGCGCGCTGGGCGTGTCCGGGACGGTGCGGGTGGCGGAGATAGACCTGGCCACCGCGCTGGCGATCCTGGCATCGACGGGGGCCAGCGGCGGCGCCCACGGGCGGCGACGGGGCATGGCCCAGGGCCGGTTCGGGGCGTGGTGGGCGGCGGCCGCCCTGGCCGGGGCGCTCGACGACTGGCCCGACGTGCTCGACGACGCGGCCGAAGAGCTGCGCTGGTACCGGTGGGAGCGGCTGGAGCTGTCTGCGGGCTGGTCGCTGCGGATCGCCGCCGAACGGCCGGAGGACGGCCGCGCCTTCGCCGTCGAGGCCACCGACCGCCGCAGCTAGTTCCCGTCGCCCTCGAGGGCGGCGATCCGGCGCTCGAGGTCGGCGACGCGGGCCCGCAGCTCCTCCAGCTCGTCGCGCCGGGTGGCTTTGCGGCGGATGCGGGGGGACTGCTCGGCCCGCTCCACCACGGCCTCCAGGTCGACCAGCCGCTGCGGCCCGTGGGGTCCGTCGACCACGCGGGACGGCACCGCGCCGCTGCGGTACCACGCCCGCAGGGCGGAGCGGGAGACGCCGGCCTCGGCCTCGGCCTGGGCCAGCGGGACCCAGTGACGGTTGGCGGCATCGGGACCGGCCACGTCCGCCTCCAGCGCCGCCAGCTGGAGCAGCTCGTCCCAGTCGTCCATATCATTGACCATATCAAAACCATGGGCTTGACAAGGGTCGCACACTGGTCTCATGTTCGAACGGTTCACCCCTCAGGCTCGGTCCGTCGTCGTCGGC
>DASUXN010000343.1:0-6285 GCA_036377875.1 Acidimicrobiales bacterium | reverse complement strand
GCCCACCTTGCCGTCGGGAGTGAACAGGCGCCGCAGCGAGAACGCCTCAGGCGTCGGGCCTGAGGCGCGCAGGCGGGTCAGCCGTTCCAGACCCTCGGCCACGGTGGGCTGCTCGCCTTCCGGAACCCACCACAGCGCAGTGGTGAATCCGCCGATGGGGACGAACCAGCGCGCCCGCCGCTGCATGAACAGCCCATGGGCGGAGCGGTACACGTAGGCCTGAAGTGCTTCGAAGCTGACCCAGGTGGAGAGCGTGACGACGACCTCGCCCACGGGGGGAAGGTCGCCCATCGTGAGGGGCCCCTCGTCGGGACGGTGACGCCACACGAAGCCGGCGCTCTGGTCGGCCAGCCAGTTGACGTCGTCGAGCGCCTTCAGCAGTCCCGACATCGCGGGCGAGTCGATCGGCGCGCGTAGGCGCGCCACGTTGACCTCGGCCAGCTGCATCCCGCCCTGCTTCTCCACCTCCGGCCATCATGCCAGGGGTATCAGAGCATCCGCTCCCGGGCGCCCGACCGAGGAGTGAAACCGCGTGCGGTCAGTATCGAGGAGTATCGCCGGACGGGACCGGATCGCCCGCCTCAGCCCGCCTCTCGCGGCGTCGGGTGCTGGCCAGGACTGCCACTGCCACCACGAGCAGGCCCAGGCCGACGACGGCCAGGACGGTCCCGCTGGCGCCGGAGTCGTTGCCCCTCGACGGAGACTCGGTTCCACCACCGGTGTTACCGGCATTGGGCGTGTTTCCGCCGGTGCCCGACGGACCGCCGGTTGCAGGCGGATCCTCGTTGCCCGCCTGGGCGAAGGCGGGTGCCGCAGGCACGAGGAGGAGGGCGACCGTCAGCAGTACGAGGGTGCGACGCATCTTCACGACGTGCCCTCCTCATCCGCCCCCTCGGTGTCGCGACCCTCCACGCTCGGTGCCGTGGGGTCGGACTCGGGGGGACCGGCTTCGCCCTCGGGAGTACCCGGCTGGCCCGGCAAGTCGGACTGTTGCATCTCGGACATGGACGTCTCCTCGACTCACGAAGGAACTGCTGGCGTCGCTACTGAGCCGTCAGAGTTGTTCCCTCCTCAGAGGCGCACAACGACGAAGGGGCGGAGCAGCCGTGGCCACCCCGCCCCTACGTTCGGATGTCGTCAGGCGTTGGCAGGGGCCTTGTCGCCCTCGGCGGCCGGCTCGCAGCAGCTGCACCCACAGGCGCAAGGGTCGTCGGTGGCTTCGGGGACAGGCTTGGTGCTGCAGCCGCAGTTGCAGGCGTCGTCGGTCATCGGGGGTTCCTTTCGGACTTCGCGGTCATGGTGTTGGTGGCTTGGCGCCGATCTGGAGCATCTCGGAGGAGCACTGCCACGCCGGGCCCTCCCGCTCGGGAAGTTCCTCCAGCATCTGCTGGACGTCCTCCCGTAGGCGGCCGAGTGAAGCGATCTCTTCGTCGAGCTGGACGACCCGCCGGACAAGGAGGTCACGGGTGTGCCCGCACGGGCACAGCCCCCGCTCCCTGATGTCCAGCAGCTCGCCGATCTCCTCCAGTCGGAGCCCGAAGCGCTGCGCCCGCTTGATGAAGCGGAGCCGGTCCAGCGCCTCGTCGTCGTAGAGCCGGTAGCCGGACGGGCTGCGGTCGGGCTCGGGAAGAAGGCCGATCCGCTCGTAGTAACGAACGGAGTCGGCCGAGATCCCTGCGCCCTCGGCGAGCTTCGAGACGGTCAACTGACTCACGAGGCCACCATAAACCTTGGAGTCGGCTCCAAGGTCAAGCCCCCTATCGGCTGAGACCGGACCGAAGCTGGTCGATGACCGGCTTGGCCCTGTCGATGGCGATGGCGAACCCGATGTTCTGGGCGTCGCCGGCTACGGCGGTGTTGATGCCCACGACCTGGCCGGATGCGTTGACGAGGGGGCCGCCCGAGTTGCCCGAGTTGATGGCGGCGTCGGTCTGGATGAGGCCCTCGAGGTGGATGGTCCGGTCTGAGATAGTCCGGTTGACGGCCGACACGATGCCGTCGGTCACGGTGAGCCCGCCGTCGAGCGCCAGAGCGTTGCCGATGGCCACGACGTCGTCGCCGACCCTGAGAGCGTCCGACGAACCCAGCTTGGCGGTGGGAAGGTTGCTGGCGCCGCGGATCTTCAGCAGAGCAAGGTCGTTGGTCGAGTCGATGCCGACCAGGTCGGCCCGCCGGGCCTGGTCCTCGCCCGAGAGGGTGACCTCGATGAACGTGGCGCCCGCCACCACGTGGGCGTTGGTGAGAACCTCGCCGTTCGGCGTCAGGATCACGCCCGTGCCCGCCCCGCTGGCCACGAAGAAGCGGCCCTGGGAGGCGAGCTGGGTGCGGATGGTCACCACTGCCGGCTCGACCTTGGCCAGGATGGCCTGGATGTCCTGAGGCTGGGCTATTGCGTCGCTACCCGCCGTCGCCGCCGCGGGCGTCGTCGGGGGTGGGTCGTCGACAACGGTCGCCACCACTCCGCCCGACGCCCCGCCGACGAGGAAGGCCAGGGCGACTGCGGCGGCGCGCCACCGGCCGGGACCGGGGCGGCGCGCCGAGTCGACCGCCGGCGGCGGTGGGCTCGGAGGCGTGGGTTCCTCGAACGTCGGCAGCTTGCGGGCGGGCGGGTCGAGAACTGCAACTGAGCGGTGATCGTGTTCCATGCCTGTAACCAACCCCGGTTCCCTGAGCATCACCTGTGAGAACGTCCAGAGTTGGCTACGACTTCCCCGGCTTGGTTTGGGGGCCACCCCGGATAGGCGTCGCCGCCGTCTGAGTGCACTGTCGGCGCTATGGCCGCAACCACGCATCCATCCGGTCGCCGGACCGCTGCCACCTGGGTGGGCAGCACCGGCGCCTTCCTGCTCGTCGCCGCCGCAGCCGTGTTCGTCGCCGTGCGCTGGGACCAGCTGCCCGACTCGGCCAAGCTCGCCCTCGTCGGCGGACTGACCGGGGCGTTCCTCCTCGGTGGCCGGGCGCTGCGCCGGACCCTGCCGGCGACGGGCGACGTGCTCTTCCACCTCGGCGCCTTCCTCATCCCCGTCGACCTGGCCGGGCTGTGCCTGCGGGCCGACGTCGATTGGCGCGTGACCGTCCTCGTGGAGGGCGCAGTGTGCACGGCCCTGTTCGCCGCCCTCGCCCACACGACCCGCTCGGTCGTCCTGTCGTGGGCCGCCACCGCCTCACCGCTGGTGCTGGCAGCCGGGATCGCCGGCGTCACGCCCGTGCCGGCGACGCTCGCCTTGGCCGGGTTCGCGATTGCGGCCGAGGTGGGCGGGGCGTCCCAGCGCCGGCTGCGGTGGTCGGCGGCCGTCTGGGCGGCCATCGCCGGGCTGGCCCCCGTTCTCGGTCCCGCCCTCGCCCTACTGCTCGCATCGTCCGGCTGGGGCGGAACCGCGCTGGGGGACGTGCTGTTCGAGGGGTCCCGCCTGCGGGTCGGTTCGGGGACGCTCGCCGAACTGGGCCTCATCGGCCAGGGCCAGCAGCTCGTCGCCCTGCTGTCTGGTCTGCTGGCCGCCGGCGTGCTGGCCCGCCAGGGGCAGCGGCGGCGCGACCTCCGCCTCGCCTTTCTCGCCCTCGCCTCGGTCGTCGTGGGCGTGGGGACCACGGTGGGTGCCGCCGAGGTGAGCGGGAAGTTCCAGCTGCTGGGAGTTGCGGCGCTGTTCGTCCTCGTCGAGCTGATGGCCCTCGCCCTGTTCGACGACGACTTCTGGGGCCGCCCGCTGGCGACGGTGGCCGAGTTTGCCGAGGGTCTCGCCGGCCTGGCCGTGGCCGGCGCCGCCTGCATCGTCCTCGTCGCCCCGCTGTTCGACGTCTTCGGCAACGGCGACTTCCTCGACTTCACCGCCGACCGCACCCTGGCGGCGGCTCTGCTGGTGGCCGCGTTGGGTTGGCTGACGGCCGACATCCGCCGGGCCGTGCCTGCGACGGACGGCCGGATCGGCCTGTCGCTGGTGCGGGGCGGCGGTTGGTCGTCGGCGACCGTGGGCGCCACCCTGTCGACAGTCGCCGCGGTCGCGCTGGCCACAGTGTCGGGGCTGGCCACGGCCGTCGCCCTCGTCGCCGTGCCCGCGGCCATGGTCGCCGCCCGCCGCAGGGACGGGGCCCTGCTGGCCGCCGTGTTCGCCCCGTGGGCCGTGCTGGTGGTGGCCACCCACCCTGTCGCGGTGGGCCCCATCGGGATCGCCGGCGCCCTCGTGGTCGCCTACGCCGCCCGTCGCGACGACCACCTGCCCCTGGCCTTCGTCGCCACCGGCACCGCCCTCGCCGGCTCTCTGCTGACCCGGGAACTGGGGGAGGCGGGTGCCGTCTACCTGGCCGTGGGGGCGGCGTGGGGGCTGGCGTTCGCCCTCGGGCGGTTCGGGGACGTGGCCCGTCTCGGGCTGCTCATTCCGATGGTGGCGTCCACCTACCTCGAGCCGGCCGAGGCGATCGTCCCGCTGGCGGTGATCTGTGCGCTCTATGTGGCGGACGCCGTCCGCCTCGCCCGCCCACAGATCGCCTTCGGTGCGGCGATCGTCGTCCAGCCCCTGACGCTCGTTCTGGCCAGGGCCATAGACGTTCCCCTCGCCTGGGCCGGGTTCGGGCTGTGCGTGTGCGCGGTGGCCTGGACGGGTCTGGCCGCGGCCGTCGAGCAGACGTGGCGCAGCCCGTTCCTCGCTGCCGCCGGCGGTGCACTCGGCCTCGGTCTGCTGCTGTCGACGGGCGACACGGTCGCCTTCGCCGATTCCGCCCTGGTGGCGGGCGGGCTGGCCGTGGCCGCTGCTCTCGTCCTGCGCAATGTCCCTCTCGGTCACGCCGGTGGCGCGGTCATGACCATCGGGCTGTTCGTCCACCTGTACGAGTTGGGCACGGCGGCATCCGAGCCGTTCGTGGCGCCGGTCGCCCTCCAGCTGCTGATCGCCGGCTGGTTCGCCCAGCGTCGCCATTCGGCGTCGTCGTGGGTGGCCTACGTGCCCGGCATCCTGCTGCTGGGCGGCTCGGCCCTGGCCGAGCGGGTGCAGGGCGGGCCCGGGTGGCACGCCCTGGTGGCTGGGGCGGTGGCGGTGGCGGCCGTGGGACTGGGCGGCTGGCGCCGCCAGGCCGGGCCCATGGTGGTGGGGACGGCGATGCTGGCCCTCATCACGATTCGCGAGTCGCTGTCGGCCCTGGCCGGTGTGCCCACGTGGGCGTGGCTCGGGCTGGGCGGGTCCGTCCTGCTGGCCGCCGCTGTCGTTCTCGAGCGGACGGACAGCTCGCCGCTGGAGGCGGGACGGAGGGTGGTCGACGTGCTGGCCGAGCGGTTCGACTGACCGCTCGGGGCCGTCGGACCGTCAGTCGTCGTCCTCGGGGCGGCGGCGGAGGTGCTTGGCGTCGACCAGGTTGTGTTCCCAGCCGTTGTCGAACTTGACCCGGTAGCGGATCCAGTCCAACCCGCTGACGCCGATGATCTGCCCCGGCGTGCCGGCGGGGACCCCCCGGAGCGTGTCGTCGGCCGCCTCGACCCGATCCTTCACCCGTAGCTCCACCTGATTGTCGGCCATGGCGGCAGTCTGCCCCGGGAACAGCCCTCCGTGCCCAGGCGTTGTTACCTCGGAACCCCCTTATCCGAGGTGAGCTAAATGCCGGACGTCAAGACGCAGACCCTTCCCATGCTGCCGCTGGCCACGGGCGTGGTCCTTCCCGGCATGGTCGTCACCATCGCCCTGGAGAGCCCCGAGGCCCGCGCCGCGGTCGACGCGTCGGAGATGTCGTCCGGCCGCCTCGTCATGGTTCCCCGCCTGGACGAACGCTTCGCCCGGGTGGGCACGGTGGCCAAGATCGAGAATCGCGGCGAGCTTCCCAGCGGCGTGAAGGTCGTGGCCGTCCGTGGCATCGAGCGTGGCGTGATCGGTGTGGGCGTACCCGGTCCGGGCGCGTCGTCGGCCACGTGGGTGCAGGTGGAGGCCGTGCGGCCTCAGCCGCCCACGTCGCGTGCCATCGAGCTGGCCCGTGAGTACCGGGCCGTCGTCGAGAACATCCTCGACTCCCGTGGGGCCGGCCAGATGGCCGAGCTGTTCCGGGGCATCGACGATCCGGGCGCCATGGCCGACACGTCCGGTTACTCGCCCGACCTCAGCTTCGAGCAGAAGATCGAGCTGCTGGAGACGGTCGACGTCGAAGAGCGGCTGGAGAAGGTCGTGGCCTGGGCCAACGAGGTGCTCGCCGACCTGACCATCAAGGAGCGCATCCGCCAGGACGTCACCGACGGCATGGAGAAGACGCAGCGCGAGTTCCTGCTGCGCCAGCAGATGGCCGCCATCCGCAAGGAGCTGGGCGAGGACG
>DASUXN010000342.1:0-3303 GCA_036377875.1 Acidimicrobiales bacterium | reverse complement strand
TGGGCCCTTCGTTCGTCGGCCAGGGCAGCGGCCGACTCGGTGGCGTCGGCCCGGGCCCGAGCGGCGCCTCCTCCGCCCTCCGCAGCGCGTCCTGCACGCCCGCCAACCGCCGGCGGGCGTCGTTCTCGGCCCGACGGTCGGCCTCTTCCCGGGCCGCCGCTCCCGCCCCCACCACCAGCTCCGCCAGCTCGTCCTCCCACCCTTCGGGCCGGGTGAGGAACAGCCAGCCGGCGCGTCCCACATCCTCCTCGTCGGCCGCCTCCGCCACCCGCGCCCGGAACTCGTCGTCGCTCTCGAGGGCCTTGCGGGTCGCACTCAGGGCCCGGGGAGGCAGCTTGGCGAAGCGCAGGAACGGACGCAGGGGGGTGGGCGCGGGGATGGCGGGGGTGTCGTCCTCGCCTTCGCGGGCGACGGTGAGGGCGGCCTCCAGAGCCGGCTTGACCGTCAGATCGAGAGTCGGCCCGCCGGGGACCTGGCTCAGCGCTCCGCTGCCTGGCTCTCCTCGTCGAGGGTTTCCACGTTGGCGCTCGACCCGCACCACCGGCACGTCACCTCCTCGACCGCCTCCTCCAGTACCTCCGTCTCCTCGATGGTGAGCTCGCCGCCGAGGCTGTAGTGGTGGAAGGCCCGGATCCGCGACCGGCTGGTCACGTCGAAGCGGGTGAGGTTGCCGCAGGCTGCGCATCGGTACCGGGAAGCCACACCGCGACTCTACGGGGCCTTCCGCCGGTCCCGGGGTAGGTAGCCGGCATGGCCCGCGCCCCGGTCGTCAGCGAGCGGCCGGAAGGGCTCGTCTACGTTCCCGACTTCGTCACGGTGGAGGAGGAGGCGCGGCTCGTCACCGCCGTCGAGCACCTGGAGTACTCGGAGGTGAGGATGAAGGGTCAGGTCGCCAAGCGGACGGTGCGCCACTACGGGGTCCGCTATGACTACGAGGCCTGGACGGTCGTCCGCACCGACCCACTTCCCGAGGAGTTCGAGTGGCTCCGCGCCCGGGCTGCCGACGTGGCCGGGCTGGAGGCATCCGACTTCGCCGAGGCCCTGGTGACCCGGTATCCACCTGGCGCCGGCATCGGTTACCACCGCGACGCGGCGCGCTTCGGTCCGACGGTCGTCGGGGTGTCGCTTCTGTCGCCCTGCCCCATGCGGTTCCAGCGGAAGGTCGGCGAAGTGCGGCATGTGTACGTCCTCGACCTGGAGCCGCGGTCGGCCTACGTCCTCGCCGGGAAGTCCCGGTCCATCTGGCAGCACGGGATCATCTCCACGAAGGGACTGCGCTACTCGTTCACCTTCCGCACGCTCGCGGCGAGGTTCCGTCCGCCCGCCGATCGGGCAGACATCCAGACGTGGGGAACCGGGACCTGGTCTGGAAGGGCGTAGGCGCCGCCAGCGGCGCGCTGGCCGGCATCGCCACCCGCAAGCTGCTCACCGGCGCCTGGCGTCGGACCAGGGGGGGCGACCCGCCCACCAACCCGGCCTCGCCCAGCACCACGTGGTCGGAAGCGCTGGTGTGGGCCATCTCGTCGGGCGTGGCCCTGGCCGTCACCCGACTGGTCGCCCAGCGGGGGGCGGCCGAGGCCTGGCGCAAGGCGACCGGCAGCTACCCCCAGAGCCTGGAGGCCGTCAGCCCGTAAGGTCAGGCGGGAGCGGGTGCTTGCCATGGCGAACACATGTTCGCTATGGTCCCGCCACCGTGACGAACGGGGTACTTCCCTTCCAACCCCGCTCCTTCGACGACCTCGGCACCCCGCTGTCGGAGGTGACCTTCTGCGTCGTCGACCTGGAGACCACCGGGGGCTCCCCTGCCACCTGCGCCATCACCGAGATCGGCGCCATCAAGGTCCGCGGCGGGAGGTGCCTCGGCACCTTCCACCAGCTGGTCAACCCGGGGATGCCCATCCCGCCCGAGATAGTCCTGCTGACGGGCATCACCGAGAACATGGTGGGGCCCGCCCCGACCATCGACGAGGTCCTCCCCGCCATCTCCGAGTTCATCGGCGGCAGCGTGCTCGTCGGCCACAACCTGCGCTTCGACACGTCCTTCCTCGACGCCGCCCTCACGGCCCACGGCTACCCGCGCCTGGCCCAGGCCCGGGTCGACACGTGCAGCCTGGCCCGGCGCCTCGTGCGAGACGAGATGCCCGACTGCCGCCTCGGCACCCTCGCCCGCCGGCTGCGCCTCGCCCACCAGCCGTGCCACCGTGCCCTCGACGACGCCCTGGCCACCGCCGACCTGCTCCACGCCCTGCTCGAGCGGGCCGCCGGCCTGGGCGTCCTCGGCCTCGACGACCTCATCGCCCTGCCCACCCTGGCCGCCCACCCCCTGGCCCCCAAGCTGCGCATGACCGCCAACCTCCCGCGCCGCCCCGGCGTGTACCTGTTCCGGGGCCGGGGCGACCGGGTGCTCTACGTGGGCAAGGCCACCGATCTGCGGGCCCGGGTGCGCTCCTACTTCTCGGGCGACGACCGCCGGAAGGTGCTCCCCCTCCTGCGGGAGGCGGAGCGGGTCGACCACGTCGTGTGCGCCAGCCCTCTCGAAGCGGCGGTGCTGGAGGTCCGCCTCATCCACCGCCACCTCCCGCCCTACAACTCCCGGTCGACGCGCTGGCGCAAGTACGCCTACGTGAAACTGACCCTTCCCGAACGCTTCCCCCGCCTGTCGGTGGTGAAGGCCCCCGCCGCCGACGGCGGCCTCTACCTCGGTCCCCTTCCCTCGGCCGCCGCCGCCCGGGCCGTCGTGGAGGCCATCGAGTCGGCCGCCCCCCTCCGCCGCTGCTCCGCCCGCCCGCCCAAGGTCCCCCGCGACGCCCCCTGCACCGCCGCCCAGCTGGGCGTGGCCACGTGCCCCTGCGCCGGCACCATCGGGGAGGACGACTACCGCGCCATCGTGGACCGGGTCGTCGCCGGCCTGACCACCGACCCGTCGGCACTGCTCGAACCCCTCGAGGCCCGGATGCGGACGCTGGCCGAGGCCGAACGGTTCGAGGAAGCGGCCGACACCCGCGACCGCGCCTCTGCTCTCGCCCGCGCCCTGGCCCGCCAGCGCCAGCTCGAGGCCCTGCGCCGGGCCGGCCGACTCGAAGTGGCACTCAAAGCCGCGGCCGCCCATGACGAGGGTCGCCGGCTCGTCTTCCGCGGCGGCCTCCTCGGGCCCCAGGCGGGTGTGGAGGCGGCCGACCCGCCCGACCCCGGTCCGGGCGCGCCCGTCCCCCGCCACCTCGTAGACGAGCTGTCGTGCGTGGCCAGCTGGCTGGAATCGGAGTCGTCCCGGGTCCGGCTGCTGCGCTGCGACGGCGAGCTCGC
>DASUXN010000341.1:0-4348 GCA_036377875.1 Acidimicrobiales bacterium | reverse complement strand
ACCCACCGAACACGGCCACGATCCGCCTCCCCGACGGCAGGCCCAGGGTGGAGCGGGCCGCAGCCCGGTCGCCCTCGCTCCGGCTCACGGCCAGCATCTCGGGACGGACCGGGTTGCCCGTCACCACCGCCCGGGGCAGGTCGGTGCCGGAGTAGGCCACGGCGCTGGCCCGGGCCACCCGGGCGGTGAGCCGGTTGGCCGCGCCGGGGACGGCGTTCTGCTCCTGCACGACGATCGGCACCCGCAGGGCAGCCGCGGCCAGCGCGCAGGGCACCGAGGCGTAGCCGCCCACGGCCACGACCACCTGCGGCCGCAACCGGCGTAGGAGGGCCAGCGCCTCGGCCGCGGCCCGGGTGAGGCCCCACACCGCCCCCACGTTCTCGACCGTCAGCCGCCGCTGGATGCCGCGCCCCGGCAGCACCGTCAGCGGGAAGCCGGCCTCGGGCACGAGGCGCGACTCGATCCCCCGCTCACTGCCCACGTAGTGCAACGAGGACGAGGGGTGCCCGCGCGCCACCAGGGCCCGGCCGATGGCCAGGGCCGGGATCACGTGGCCGCCCGTCCCCCCGCCCGCGATCACCGCGAACGGGGAGTCGCTACCCGACAGGGCCACGCCGGGCGGGGCCCGGTGAGGCGGCGGTCGCGGCGGAGGCGCGGGCCACGTTGACGAGGATGCCCATGGCGGCCATGGTCACGAGCAGCGACGACCCGCCGAAGGACACGAACGGAAGGGGCACGCCCGTCACCGGCAGCCGTCCGGTGACCGCGCCCATGTTGACCACGGCCTGGGCCCCGATCCACCCGGTCACGCCGGCCGCGAGCAGGCTGCCGAAGCGGTCCGGGGCGTTCAGCGCCACCTTCACGCCCAGCACCGCCAGCCACACGAACAGGCCGACCACGAGCAGGGTGCCGAACAGGCCGAGCTCCTCGCCGATGATGGCGAAGATGAAGTCGGTGTGGGCGTTGGGCAGGAACCCCCACTTGGCCCGGCTCGCCCCCAGCCCCACGCCGGTGAGGCGTCCCGAGCCGAGGGCGACGAGCGACTGGGCGACCTGGTACCCGGTGTTGCCGGCGTCGGCCCACGGGTCGAGGAAGGAGAACAGCCGAGCCCGCCGGTAGCCCTCGACCATCCCGACGCCCAGGCCCACCGCGGCGGTGCCTCCCAGCAGGGCGGCCATGCGGCCGAGAGGAAGACCGCCCACGAAGACCACGGTGAGGGCGGTGACGGTCATGGTGATGGTCGTGCCCATGTCGGGCTGGAGCATGATCAGCCCGCCCAGGGCGCAGGTGACGAGGAGCAGCGGGCGCAGGATGGCCCCCGGCTCGTGCACCCGATCGGCTCGGCGGGCGAGGAGGTCGGCCGAGAACAGCAGCAGCGCCAGCTTGGCCAGCTCCGACGGCTGGACCCGGATGGGCCCGAAGCCGAGCCAACGGGTCGACCCGCCGACGGTGATGCCGATGCCCGGGAGCAGGACGACCACCAGCAGCCCGACGGTCACGAACAGCATGGGCTGCACCAGCGGCCGCCAGCGGTGGTAGTCGAGGCGGGCCACGGCCAGCATGGCCACCGCACCGAGGGCGACCCACACCGCCTGACGCTGGAAGAACATCCACGCCCCCCCGTAGGAGTGGAGCGCCTCCACCGACGAGGCCGACAGCACCATCATCAGCCCGAGCAGGCACAGCAGCCCGACGACGAGCAGGATCAGGGCGGGCTGGGAGCCTGCGTGGCTCGAACGCCATGACCGGCCTGCGTGGCCCGAACGCCATGACCGGCCTGCGTGGCCCGAACGCCATGACCGGCCTGCGTGGCCCGAACGCCGTGACCGGCCTGCGTGGCCCGAACGCCGTGACAGAAAGCGGCGGCGCTGGGGCACGTCGGTGGGCCCGGTCGCACGGGGCGGACGGATCATGACTCACCTCCGACGAGGTCGCGCACGAGCCGGGTGAAGTGGTCGCCCCGCTCGGCGTAGGAGCGGTACTGGTCCCACGACGTGCAGGCGGGCGACAGGACGACGGCGTCGCCCGGCTCGGCCAGTTCGGCGGCGACCTTGACGGCCTCGTCCATCCCGGCCACGACGGTGACGGGCCGGAGCCCGCGGAAGGCGGCGGAGACCTCGGAGGCGGCCTCGCCCAGGGCGATCACCGCCCGCACGCTCGGGGCCGCGTCGCGGAGCGAGCTCAAGTCCAGGCCCTTGTTGCGCCCGCCGGCGATGAGCACGACCGACTCGAACTGGGCCAGGGCGGCCAGGGTGGCGTGGGGGTTGGTGGCCTTGGAGTCGTCGTACCACTGCACGCCGCCCGAGGCGGCGACCAGCGTCACCCGGTGGGGAAGTCCCCGGAACGTGCGGAGGGCGTCGACCACCCCGTCCACGAGGGCGCCGGCCGCAAAAGCGGCGGCGGCGGCGGCCAGCGAGTTGGACACGTCGTGGGGAAGGGCGCGGGGCAGCTCGGTGACGGGCAGCAACGGGCCGTCGGGACCGGCCAGGGACCCGGACTCGTCGACGTGCCAGTCGGCGGGCGGCTGGAGACCGAACGTGGTCACCGTCGACGGCGCGGTGGCGGCCCAGCGCATCACCACGTCGTCGTCGGCGTTGACGACGGCCATGTCCTCGCCGGTCTGGCGCTCCCAGATCCGGGCCTTGGCCGCGGCGTAGGCCTCCATGTCGGGATGCCAGTCGAGGTGGTCGGCGGCCAGGTTGAGCCACACCGCCACCTGCGGCCGGAACGTGTCGGTGAAGCGCAGCTGGAACGAGGAGACCTCGGCCACGAAAACATCGGCGTCGCGTCGGACGCCGTCGGCCAAGGCCAGGCCGATGTTCCCGCACGCCACCGCCCGCAGCCCGGAGGCGTTGAGCATGGCCGCCACCAGCTCGGTCACCGTGGTCTTGCCGTTGGTGCCGGTGATGGCGACGATCGGGCGCAGCGTCCACCGTGACGCCATCTCGATCTCGCTGCGGACGGGAGTGCCCGCCTCCTGGGCCAACACGATCACGGGATGGGACTCGGGCAGGCCGGGCGTGGGCACCACCACGTCGACCTCGCCGACCAGCCGGCGCAGGGCCTGGGGCGGGGGCGTGGCCTCGAGGACCACCCCTGCCCCCTCCGCCCGGGCCCGGGCCTCGTCGGTGGGGCGGTCGTCGATGGCGATGACCCGGGCGCCGCGGTCGCGCAGGTGGCGGGCCACCGCCTCCCCGCTCACGCCCATGCCGAAGACCAGCGCGGTCTCGGTCACAGCACCAGCCCCGGGACGCGGCACTCGGGGCCGGCGGACAGGTAGTCGGCGTAGAACAAGCCGAGGGCGAGGGCGGTGAACATCAGCGACAGGATCCAGAAGCGGATGATCACGGTCGTCTCGGGCCAGCCCATGAGCTCGAAGTGGTGGTGGATGGGGGCCATGCGGAACACGCGCCGCCCGAACATCTGGAAGGCCAGGATCTGGATGGCTACCGAGAGCGTGATCATCACGAACAGGCCGCCGGCGATGGGCAGGAGGAGATGGGTGTTGGTGGTCAGGGCCAGCCCGGCCAGGCCCGCGCCCAGGGCGAGCGAGCCCGTGTCACCCATGAAGATGCGCGCCGGCGCCGCGTTCCACCACAGGAAGCCGGTGCAGGCGCCGACGAGAGTCGCCGCCACCAGCGACAGGTCGAGGGCGGGGCCGACGTTGTAACAGGACTCGTGGCGGAACTGCCAGAACCCGACGAACACGAAAGCCGAGAAGGCGTAGATCGACGAACCGGCGGCCAGCCCGTCGAGACCGTCGGAGAGGTTCACGGCGTGGGCCGTGCCGATGATGATCAGAACGGCCCAGATGATGTAGAGCGGGTCGCTGATGTCGACGATGCTCCGGCTGAACGACAGGTCGGTGCGGACCTTGGCCCGGTACACCGCGAGCAGAGCGAAGATGAGGGCGACGGCCACCAGCCCCACCGTCTTGGCCGTCTTGTTGAGCCCCAGGCTGCGCTGGCGCGACACCTTGATCCAGTCGTCGGCGAACCCGACCAGCCCGGCCGCGACGGTGACGAACACCACGAGCACGCCGGCGCTGGTCACCACCGCGCCCGTGCCGACGTGGCTGGCGGCGTAGCCGATGACCAGGGCCACCATCATCGTCAGCCCGCCCATGGTCGGCGTGCCCGCCTTGGTCACGTGGCCCTGGGGGCCGTCCTCGCGGATCTGCTGGCCGATGCCGCGGACCTGGAGGGCCCGGATGAGCAGGGGCGTGCCGAGCATGGCGACGAGCAGGCCGACGGTTGCGGCGACGAGAAGGGCGACCACTAGCCGGCCCGGTCCCCGTCCCGGACCCCACCCCGGTCACCGTCTCCATCCCCGACGCCGTCCGCCGCCA
>DASUXN010000340.1:0-3530 GCA_036377875.1 Acidimicrobiales bacterium | reverse complement strand
CGCGGCCACGCCCACGGCGGGGGGCTCGCCCACGCCGGTGCAGGGGTGGGCGGGGGCGCCGGGCGAGCCCGCCCAGGGTGCCACCCGTTACGCCATGGTGGCCGAGGAGGAGGGCCGCGACCTGGTGATGTACGGCCTGCTCGGCCTGGGCGGCTGTTGCCTGCTGCTGGGCATCGGCGCAGGTACCAGACGGGGCGGTAGGGCCGCGGCCACAGCCCCGGCTCCCGCCAAGGCCTGGGCGGTCGGTCGATGACGCGTCGCAAGGCCACGTCGGCCACGCCGCCGCCCCAGCCGTCCGATGCCAAGCGCACCGGCCCGGGCGTCCTCGAGAAGTTGCGCAACGCCCGCCGGGGCGTAGTCGTGCTCTCGGCGAGCCTCATCGGCCTGCTCGCCCTTTACGCGGCCGCCCTCTACACCCTCCGCCCCGAGACCAGCGGTCGGGAGGTGAGCCTCGACGAGGTCATCACGGCGGGCACCGAAGGGCGCGTCCCGCAGGTCGAGTTCCTCGACGAGGACGCTCGCATCATCGGCGTGATGACGGTGGGCGACGGCGGTCGGGAGCGATTCTGGGCCTCCTACCCCCGCAGCGACGCGGCGACCAACGAGCTGTTCCGCACCTTCCTGGCCGGCAACACCAGGGTGACGGTCGACTCCCAGCCGGCCAAGGCGCTCATCCGCTTCCTGGCCCAGTTCCTCATGCCCCTGGTGATCCTGGCCAACCTGTTCGCCCTCCTCTTCTATCTGGTGAGAGGCGGGACGGGCGGCACGGAGGACTTCCTGGAGTTCGGCAAGATCGGCGAGCGGCGCGACGAGGGCAAGGCCCGCACGACGTTCGCCGACGTGGCTGCCTCGGAAGACCAGCTGATCGAGCTCACCGAGGTGCGCGACTACCTGGCCGACCCGGCCGCCTTCGCCCGCATGGGAGCGCAGCCCCCCAAGGGCATCCTGCTCGTCGGGCCACCTGGATGCGGCAAGACACTGCTGGCCCGAGCGCTGGCGGGGGAGGCCAAGGCCAATTTCTTCTCCATCTCGGGATCGGAGTTCGTGGAGTCGCTGGTCGGCGTCGGGGCGGCCCGGGTGCGCGACCTCTTTCGTCAGGCCCGGGCCCTCACGCCCGCCATCGTCTTCATCGACGAGCTCGACGCCGTGGGCCGCCAGCGGGGCGCTGGCCTCGGCGGTGGCCACGACGAGCGCGAGCAGACGCTCAACGAGCTGCTCGTGCAGATGGACGGGTTCTCTCCGTCGGACGGGGTCGCGGTGCTGGCCGCCACCAACCGCGTCGACATCCTCGACCCGGCCCTGCTGCGGCGGGGACGGTTCGACCGCCACATGGTGATCGAGCGCCCCGACGTCGAGGGCCGCCTCGCCATCCTGAAGCTGCACGCCAAGGGCAAGCGCCTGGCCGACCCGGCAACCGACCTGGCCGCGGTCGCCCGCCGCACGCCCGGGTTCACCGGCGCCGACCTGGCCAGCCTCCTCAACGAGGCCGCCCTGCTGGCGGTGCGGGAACGGTCCGGCTCGATCATCTACGCCCACCTGGAGGAGGCGGTCGAGCGGGTGCTGGCCGGCCCCCGCAAGAAGGGCGTGCTCATCTCGCCCGAGGACAAGCAGCGCATCGCTTACCACGAGGCGGGTCACGCAGTGGTGGCCTCCGCCCTCGGGAAGGGCGCCGCCATCGACAAGCTGTCGATCATCGCCAGGGGACGGGGCATCGGCCACCTGGCCGTGCTCACCGACGACCGCCTGCTGCCCACGCGTGAGGACATGGAGGTCCAGATCGCCATCGCCATGGCCGGCATCGCGGCCGAGGAGCTCGTCCTCGGCCAGCCGTCCACCGGGGCGGAGGCCGACCTCGAACGGGCCACCAACACCGCCCGGGACATGGCCGGCCGCTTCGGCATGAGCAGCCGGCTCGGCCGGGTGCGGGTGCTGCGCGAGCACCAGGAGGTCTTCCTGGGGCGGGACTACCTGCTGACGCGCGACGTCTCCCAGCCCACGCTCGAGCACCTCGACGGTGAGGTCCGGCGCATCCTCGACCAGCAGGAGGCGCTGGCCCGGTCGATCCTCGAGTCCGACCGGCGGGTGCTCGACACGGTGGCCAACGGCCTGGTCTCCTACGAGACGCTGCACGGCCCCGCCCTGGCCAAGGTGCTGGGCTCGGTGCAGCGCCGCCGGGCCACGAACGGAGCCGCGGGCTCTCCTCCGCCGCCTCCACCGCCGGCGCCGGCGTCGGCCAACAATCTCTACCCGAGGTAGCGATGGGCGGTCGACGGCGTTGGGCGGCCGTGGTGACGCTGCTGGTGGCCCTGTCCTCGATGGCAGCCGGTGCCGGTGCGCAGGCGCAGGCGCCCGAGGCGGTGTCGGTGACGGTCGACGTCCTGGCCGTTCCCAGCGAGCGCACGCTGCTCGGCGTCTCGTTCCCCACACCGACCCACGGCTACGCGGTGGGCGACCAGGGCGTGATCCTGGCCACCACCGACGGAGGCGTCACGTGGCGGGAGCAGTCCAGCGGGATCGCCGCCATCGATCCCACCTGCGACGTGGGCGCCAACGGCGAGAAGATCGAGTCGGACTGCACCAACGTCTTACGCGACGTCCAGTTCGTCGACGCCTCCACCGGCTGGGCGGTGGGGAGCGACGGGATCGTCCTCCACACCGCCGACGGCGGGACCAGCTGGCGCCGACAGCAGCTGCCTCCCCTCGACAGCATCTCCGGCCTCGGGCCGGGCCCGGGCGGCACCGATCTCCGGGCCCCGCACTGGGACGACCTCACCTCGGTGAGCTTCCCCGACGCCCGCTCCGGCGTGGTCGTAGGCCCGGGAGGGACCATCCTCAGCACCGCCGACGGCGGCACGACGTGGCAATGGCGGGGCGACCGCCGCTTCGGCGGCCTGAACGCGGTCGCTTTCGCCGATCGCCAGCACGGTCAGGCCGTGGGCCTCATGGTCACCGGCCTGAGCCAGTACGTCACCGTGGCCACCGCCGACGGGGGAACGACGTGGGAGATGCGCCAGCCCCCGCCTCGCAACCGCTCGGCCAACGCCAGCTTCCTGGGCGTTTCCTTCCTCGACGCCCAACGCGGCTACATCGCGGGCGACTCGGGCCGCATCCTCGCCACCGCCGACGGCGGCCAGACGTGGTTCGAGCAGCGGGGCGACACCACCGAGACGTTCCGCGACATCGATTTCGGCGACGACAGGCGCGGAATCGCGGCGGGCGCGACCAACTTCAGCGGCGACTCCCGGGCCTCCCTGGTGGCCACCGCCGACGGCGGCCAGACGTGGACGACGCGCCTGCTCGACGGGCTGACGGTGTGGGCGGTCGATTTCGCCACCCCCACCACGGCCTACGCCGTCGGGTGTACCCGCCAGACCGAGGTGATCCGCAACCGCGGAAACGGCGAAGAAAAGGTGTACCCGTGCTCGCAATCGTTCGTCGCCCGCATCACGTTCCCGGCCGACACGGGTGGAGGGGGAGCCGGCACGGACAGCCGGCGGCCCGAGGGCGCAGCCGCGGGCGACGACCTCGGT
>DASUXN010000339.1:0-2592 GCA_036377875.1 Acidimicrobiales bacterium | reverse complement strand
GAACGGGAGGGCGGATCCTTCGTCGTGCGCTACTTCGAGCACGAGGCCCCCGTCTCCCCTCGTACCGTCGACGACCTCCTGGGCGAGGCGGCGGAGGCGTGCGAGAGCGACGAGCTGGCCAGCGTGGCCGTGGCCTTCGGTCGCCTCCCGCCCGCCAGCGCCACCGACCGCGAGAGCGTGGACGAGCGTCACCGCGACAAGGAGGTGCTGCGAGCCCGGCTGCAGCGCCTGCTGGAGGAGGACGAGGCCGTCGCCGCCGCGGTGGACACCGCCCTCGCCGCCCTCAACGCCGATGTCGACCACCTCGACACCCTCCTCCAGCGCCAGAACTTTCGACTGGCCTTCTGGCGCACGGCCGGCCAGGAGCTCGACTACCGCCGCTTCTTCGACGTGCCCGAGCTGGTGGCGTTGCGGGTCGAGGACGCCCGGGTCTTCGAGGAGTCCCACCAGCTGATCCTCGGCCTCGTCGCCGACGGCAAGGTCGACGGCCTGCGCATCGATCACCCCGACGGGCTGCGCGATCCGCAGGCCTACCTGGAGCGCCTGCCCGGCATCGTCTACGTGGTGGTGGAGAAGATCCTCGGCGCCGACGAGGAGCTGCGCCGGTCGTGGCCGGTGGCGGGCACGACCGGGTACGACTACCTGAACCGCGTGCTGGGCCTGTTCGTGGACCCCGACGGCGAGGGGCAGATGACCGAGCTCTACGGGCGGTTCACCGGCGAGGAGACCGACTTCGACAACGTCGCCTACGAGGCCCAGCAGCTGGTCATGCGGCAGGCTCTGGCCGCCGACCTCGATCGCCTCACGGCGCTCGCCTCCGAGGTGTGCGATCGGCACCGCCGCTACCGGGACTACACCCGCCGCGACCTCCGCAACGCCCTGCGCGAGCTGGCCGCCTGCTTCCCCGTCTACCGCAGCTACGTGGTGCCGGGGCGGAGCTCCACCGAGGAGGACGTGGCCCTCGTCGACTCGGCCGTGGTCGCGGCCGGGGAGCGCCGGCCCGACATCGACCCCGACCTGCTCGCCTTCCTGCGTGGCGTCCTGCTCGGGCGGGTGGATGGCGACGTCGAGGGCGACGTCGAGGCCGACCTGGCCCTGCGCTTCCAGCAGTTCAGCTCGCCGGTCATGGCCAAGGGGGTGGAGGACACCGCCTTCTACCGCTACTTCCGGCTGTCCGCCCTCAACGAGGTGGGCGGCGAACCGGGGCGGTTCGGCACGTCGGTCGACGAGTTCCACGCCGCCAACCTGGCCGCGGCCGAGGCGTGGCCCGCCACCATGCTCTCCACGTCGACCCACGACACCAAGCGGGCCGAGGACGTGCGGGCCCGCCTGGCCGTGCTGTCGGAGATGCCGGGCCACTGGGCGCTGGCCGTGCGCCGCTGGGCCGCCCTCAACGCCGGCCACCGGCGCGGCGACTGGCCCGACGCCAACACCGAGTACCTCCTCTACCAGACGTTGGTGGGGGCGTGGCCCATCGAGGTGGACCGCGTCCAGGCCTACCTGTCGAAGGCGACGAAGGAGGCCAAGCGCCACACATCGTGGATCGATCCCGACGAGGAATACGAGGCGGCGGTGGCGGAGTTCGCCGCCGCGGTGCTGGCCGACGACGAGTTCGTGACCGAGCTGGAGACATTCCTGCGGCCGGTCGTCGAGGCGGGAAGGGTCAACTCGCTGGCCCAGACGTTGCTGAAGCTGACGTCGCCGGGCGTTCCCGACCTCTACCAGGGCACCGAGCTGTGGGACCTGAGCCTGGTCGACCCCGACAACCGCCGTCCCGTCGACTACGACCTGCGCCGCCAGCTGCTCGACAAGGTGCGCGAGGCGGGGCCGGCCGAGGCGTGGGGGATGGCCGACGAGGGTGCGGCCAAGCTGTGGCTCGTGCACCGGACGCTGGGGGCCCGACGGCGGCGAACGTCTGCGTTCACCCGGGGCGGGTCGTACCGGCCCCTGTGGGCCGAGGGGGAGAAGGCACTGTCGGTGGTCGCCTACGTGCGCGGAGACGAGATGGTTCCGGTTACGCCTCGGTTGGTGTGGGGCCTGGGCGGGGACTGGGGCGACACGTCGCTGACCCTGCCGCCGGGGCGGTGGACCGACGAGCTGGGCGGGGAGCGGTCGTGGCGCGGCGACCAGCCGGTGCCGGTGGCGGACCTGCTGGCGGACTTCCCCGTCGCCCTGCTGGGGCGGGCGTGATGCGGGTCTGGGCCCCTGCGGCCGAACGGGTCGACCTGGTGACCGACAAGTGGACGCTGCCGATGGACGGCCCCGACGAGCGGGGGTGGTGGTCGGCGCCGTCGGGGACGACGATGGTGCCGGGAGACCGCTACGCCTTCGCGGTCGATGGCGGGCCGACTCGTCCCGATCCCCGTTCGCCGTCCCAGCCCGACGGGGTCGACGCCCCGTCGGAGGTCGTCGACCACGGGGCGTTCCCGTGGAGCGACGGCGGGTGGCAGCGGCCGTCGCTGGACGGCGCCATCGTCTACGAGCTCCATGTGGGGACGTTCTCGGCGGAGGGCACCTTCGCGGGCGTGGGCGAGCACCTCCACCACCTGCTCGACCTGGGCGTGACCCACGTCGAGCTCATGCCCGTCAACC
>DASUXN010000338.1:0-2045 GCA_036377875.1 Acidimicrobiales bacterium | reverse complement strand
GGGCTGGGCGGCTACCACCTCGCCTGCGACGCCAGCGACGAGGCGGCGGTGGCCGAGCTGCGCCGGCGCAAGGCTCGCGACGACAAGCCGTTCGCGGTGATGGTCCGCGATCTGGACGACGCCCGCCGCCTGTGCGACCTGCCCACCGCGGCCGAGGAGGCGCTGTCGTCGGTGCGGCGGCCGATCGTCCTGGCGCCGCGCCGGCCGGACGACGAAACGGGGCTCGCCCCCGGCATCGCTCCCGGCCTGCCCGAGCTGGGCCTCATGCTCCCGTACACCCCCCTGCACCACCTGCTGATGGAGGACGTCGGCCGGCCACTGGTGATGACCAGCGGCAACCTGTCCGACGAGCCCATCGCCCACGACGACACCGACGCCCTGGAGCGGCTCGGACCTCTGGTCGACGCCATCCTCACCCACAACCGCGCCATCCACATCCGCTGTGACGACTCCGTCGTCCGCACGACCCCGTTTCAGGCAGAAAGCGTCGAAAACCGACGCTTATTGCCTAAGACCCAGATGATCCGGCGGTCGCGGGGCTACGCGCCCGAGCCGATCCGGCTGGTGCGGCCCACGTCGACCCACATCCTGGCGGTGGGAGCGGAGCTGAAGAACACGGTTTCGGTGGCCAAGGGCAGCAACGTCATCGCCAGCCACCACATCGGCGACCTCGAGCACCTGGCCGCCTACCGGTCGTTCCTCCAGGCCGTCGACCATCTGTGCGACCTGACCGGGGTGACGCCCGAAGTGGTGGCCCACGACCTCCATCCCGAGTACCTCTCCACCAAGTTCGCCGCCGATCTCGACCTGCCCCAAGGGGCGGTTCCCGTCCAGCACCACCACGCCCACGTGGCGTCGTGCCTGGCCGAGCACGCCCACCCCCCCGACCGGCCCGTGCTCGGCATCGCCTTCGACGGCCTGGGCATGGGCCCCGACGGCACGATCTGGGGCGGGGAGTTCCTGGTGGCCGACCTCACCGGCTACCGGCGGGTGGGCCACCTGCGGCCCGTCCCCCTCGTCAGCGGCAACCTGGCCATCCGCGAGCCGTGGCGGATGGCGGTGGTGTGGGCCCGGGAGGCGCTCGGGCCGGCCGAGGCGGAACGGTACGGCCGCGCCACCGACGAGCGGTGGAAGGCGGTGCTGTCGCTGGCCGAGCGACCCGACGCCCTGCTCACCACCAGCGCGGGCCGCCTGTTCGACGCGGTGGCCGCCCTCCTCGGACTGCGAGCCACCGTCACCTACGAGGCCCAGGCCGCCATCGCCCTCGAGGCCCTGGCCGCCACCGTGCCCGACGCCGAGGTGCCGACCGGCTACCCGATCGACGCCACCGACGTGCTCGACCCCGCGCCGCTGGTCGCCCACGTCGTCCAGGAGCGGGACGCGGGCACCCCCGTGGCAGTCATCGCCGCCGGGTTCCACCACGCCCTGGGAACGGCCGCGGCCGCCACCGCCGCCCGCCTGGCCGCCGCCGACGGCCTCGACACGGTCGCCCTGTCGGGCGGGGTGTTCCAGAACGCCCGACTCACGGCGGTGATCCGCCGGGCACTCGCCTCCGCCGGCCTCACCGTCCTCGTGCACCGCAACGTGCCGTGCAACGACGGGGGAATAAGCATCGGCCAGGCCGCGGTGGCCGCCGCCACCGCGGGCTGACCTCGGAACCGTCTAGCCCCAGCCTCCGGACGAGGCCTCGGTGCCGACGAGCTTGACGACGAGGCGTACCTCGGGCTTGATCTGCATGCCCAGGAGCTTGAACGGCTTCACGTCGAAGTCCCGGATGTCGAAGGTGTGCTCGGCCTCGACGTGGAGCTTGCCGCCCTGGACGGACGCCTTGGCCTCCTCGACGAAGTCCTGGGTGACGCCGTGGAAGGTGAAGGAGCCGGAGAGCTTGAAGCTCTGCGGCCCGCCCTCGGCGCTGCGGACCTCGTAGCGCACGGTGGGGAACTTCTTGGCGTCGATCTGCTTACGCAGGGCGATGTCCTCGAGCTTCTTGCCCGTGCCCAACTGCTCGACGTCGGCTTCGATGTAGCCGGTCGCGCCATTGGGGT
>DASUXN010000337.1:0-3658 GCA_036377875.1 Acidimicrobiales bacterium | reverse complement strand
CACTCCGGCGGCGCCCAACAGGACGACCACCCACGCCGGGCGGAGCCGGGTGCGGTCGAGACAGAGCAGGGCGAGCAGGGGGCCGGTGGCGGCGGCGGTGGCGAAGAAGGCCGTTGGCGTGCGTCGCGAGTTCCACACCGGACGGGCAGGGACGAGGTAGAGGCGGGCGCTGGCGTACACCCCGGCGATACCGACCACGGTGGCCGCCACGCCGAGGGCGAGTCCGGGCAGCTGTGGCTCGCTCCACGACGCGGCGTAGGCGAACGAGAGCAGCGAGAAGACGCCGAAGAGGGCCACCTCGCGGCTGAGCCACGACGTGCGCACGTTGCGCAGGGCCTTGAACGCCCGCGTCGGCCGGCCCAGGTGCAGCAGCGAGGCCGCCAGGGCGGCGGCGCCGGCCAGGAAAGCCCCCACCGCGGGGCCGGCCAGGCCGCTTCCGCCGCGGCCTGTCGCGCCGACGGCCTGGAGCAGCACCGTGGCTGTCACCGTTCCCAGGGAGAGCTGGGTCAGCAGGGTGAGGACGATGAGAGGCCAGTGGGGGTGCTCGGAGGCGACGGGGCGCTCGTTGGCTGCCTTGATGCCCTCGGGCAGGCCGGCAGGAAGGATTATGCGAGTGGTCGAGAGGGTGATGTCCGAGGGCGGAAGGCCGGGGGCCTCCGCCGCGGTGTGGTCGGCCCGCCAGGCCGCCACGTCCACCGGCTCCACGCCGATCGCTTTGGTCGGGCAGGCGAGTACGCAGGCCGGGCTCTGGCCCGCCTCCAAGCGTGGCCGGCACATGTCGCACTTGGAGACGATCTTGCGCACGGGGTTGAAGACGGGGACCTCGTAGGGGCAGTTCCAGATGCAGTACTGGCAGCCGATGCAGTCGTCGGCGTGGTGGACGACGATCCCGTTGTCGAGCTTCTCGTAGGCGCTGGTCGGGCAGCCGGAGAGGCAGGTCGGCTCCACGCAGTGGTTGCACGCCATCGACAGGCTGAACCGGCGGGCGTCGGGGAACGACCCGCCCTCCAGCTCGCCCACCCGCCGCCAGCCCTGCTCGACGGGGGTGTTGTTCTGCTCGGCGCACGCCACCTCGCAGGAGTGGCAACCCACGCACGCCTCCATGGCAAACGTGAACCGGTACTGCTCGCCGTCCTGGAGAGGGAGGAGCTCGGGCGTGTGATCGCCCGAACGCCGTGCCTCGCCGGCGTGGCCCGAGCGCCGTGCCTGGCCTGCGTGGCCCGAACGCCGTGGCGGCCGTGTGAACGCGACCGGCTGTTCCAGGACGGTCATGCAGACGACGCGACCTCGACCCACCCGTCGGTCGCCCGCACCCCGTACGTCCGGATCGAGACCAAGGGGTTGTCCAGGCACTCGCCGGTGCGGAGGTCGAAGCTCTGCTTGTAGACGGGCGAGGCGACCTTGAGGCGGTCGCCTTTGGAGCCGACGATCCCGCGTGACAGCACCGAGGCGCGGCTGAACGGGTCGAAGTTCGACAGAGCGAACAGCTCGTCGCCCACCCGGAACACGGCGACCGGCTCGCCGCCGACGAGGGCGCACACGCCCCGCTCGGGCACGAGGTCGTCGACTGCGCACACGCCGGTCCAGTTGGCGGTCTCCAGCATTGTCATCGCAAGCCTCCAGCAAGTGTCACGGGGTCGGGCTTCTCGTGGTCGTAGGCGGGCCGGGGCTGGCCCCGCTCGGTGACGAACACGACGTTCGGGTCGGGGGTGTCCGAGTTCACGAAGGTGCGGAACCGCCGGACCCGTTCGGGGTCCTCGATCGTCGCCTTCCACTCGCACTGGTAGGTGGCGACGTGGCGGGCCATGTCCGCCTCCAGCTCGTCGCAGATGCCGAGGGCGTCGTCGAGAACGACCCGGCGCAGGTAGTCGATGCCGCCCTCGAGCTTGTTGAACCACGTCGCCGTCCGCTCCAGGCGGTCGGCGGTGCGTATGTAGAACATGAGGAAGCGGTCGAGGTACCGGATGACGGTCTCGGTGTCGATGTCGGCGGCCAGCAGCACGGCATGCTGGGGACGGGCCCCGCCGTTGCCGCATACGTAGACGTTCCAGCCCTTCTCCGTGGCGATGACGCCGAAGTCCTTGCTCTGGGCCTCGGCGCACTCCCGGACGCAGCCCGACACCGCCGACTTCAGCTTGTGAGGGGCTCGCAGGCCTCGATAGCGCAGCTCCAACTCGATGGCGAGCGACGTCGAGTCCTGCACGCCGAACCGGCACCATGTGCGACCGACGCACGACTTCACCGTGCGCAGGGCCTTGCCGTAGGCGTGACCCGACTCCATTCCCGCGTCGATCAGCTGCCGCCAGATGAGAGGGAGCTGGTCGACCCGGGCGCCGAACATGTCGATGCGCTGGCCGCCGGTGATCTTGGTGTACAGCCCGAACTCCTTGGCGATCGAGCCAATGGCGATGAGCTGGTCGGGGGTGATCTCGCCGCCGGGTACGCGGGGAACCACCGAGTAGGTGCCGTCCCGCTGGAGGTTGGCCAGGAAGTGGTCGTTGGTGTCCTGGAGGGCGGCCTGCTCGCCGTCGAGGATGTAGCCGTTGGAGAGCGAGGCCAGCATGGAGGCCACCGCCGGCTTGCAGATCTCGCAGCCCCGGCCCGCCCCGTGGCCGGCCAGCACCTCGGAGAAGGAGCTGAGCCGCTGCACCCGCACCAGGTCGAAAAGCTCCTGGCGGGAGTAGGCGAAGTGCTCGCACAGGTTGTCGTTGACGGCCAGTCCGGCCTTGGCCATCTCCGCCTTGAGCAGCTCGGTGACAAGGGGAACGCAGCCGCCGCAGCCCGTGCCTGCCTTGGTGCAGGCCTTGACCGCGCCGACGTCGAGGGCGCCGCCGGCGATGGCGGAGCAGATCTCGGACTTGGCCACGCTGTTGCAGGAGCAGACGACGGCGGCCTCGCCCAATCCCGCCACGCCCATGGCCGGCGCCGCTCCGTCGCCCGCCCGCTCGGGAAGGACGAGATCCTCGGGGCGCTCGGGCGTGGGCATGTCGCCCCGCGCCATCTGGACGAGCATCTGGTACATCGACGCGTCCCCGACCAGCACCCCGCCCACGACCCGCCGGTGGCCGGCCCGGCCCTCGGGCGGGCCCACCACCAGCTTCTTGTAGACGCCGGCCACGGGGTCGTCGTAGGTGATCGACTCCGAGCCGGGCGTGGCGGCGAAGGCGTCGCCGAAGCTGGCGACGTCCACTCCCAGCAGCTTGAGCTTGGTGGACAGGTCGGCGCCCGCGAACACGGCGTCGCCGCCCAGGATGCGGTCGGCGACGACCCGGGCCATCTGGTATCCGGGGGAGACGAGTCCCCAGACCCGGCCTTCGGCCACCGCGCACTCGCCAATGGCGAACACGTCGGGATCGGACGTCCGGCAGGCCGAATCGACCACCACGCCGCCCCGTTCTCCGACCTCGAGGCCAGCGGTCCGGGCCAGCTCGTCACGGGGGCGGACTCCGGCGGAGAACACGACGAGATCGGAGTGCAGGTCGTCCTGCCCTGTCGAGAAGCGCATGCCCCGCACTCGGCCGTCCTCGCCCACCAGGATCTCGCTGCTGGCGGCGCCGGTGTGGACCACCACGCCGAGCTCCTCGATGTGGCGGCGCAGGGCGGACCCACCGCCGTCGTCGACCTGCAGGGGCATGAGCCGGGGCGCGAACTCGACCAC
>DASUXN010000336.1:0-2151 GCA_036377875.1 Acidimicrobiales bacterium | reverse complement strand
GGCGGCCAGCACCAGCAGCGACATGGGCGGGAAGCGGTGCCCGAACGTCTGGTAGATGCCGACCCCGCCCCATTGGGGCACGAGGAGATGCAGCAGAGGGCGATCGCGCATCGAAGCAGACGCTAGTTCAGGGAGGGTGCGGCGGGCGACACGCGCACCCGCAGCTCGTGGACGCCGCGGAGGACGAAGTGGTCGCGCACCTTGGGCTCGGTCGTCAGGAGCTCGATCTCGCCGGACCGTCTGAGAAGGGTCCCGATGGCCACCTGGGCCTCGAGCCGGGCCAGCGACGCGCCCAGGCAGAAGTGGGGGCCGGCCGAGAAGGAGAGGTGGCGGTTCGCCTTCTCGGGGCGGCCGACGTCGAGGCGGTCGGGGTCGGGGAACTGGGCGGGGTCACGGTTCATCCCCCCGACCACGCAGATGAGCTGCTCGCCCTTGCCGATGGGCACACCGCCGACCTCGACGTCCTCGGTAGTGATGCGGGCGATGTACTGGACGGGCGAGTCGTAGCGCAGGAACTCTTCGACGGCGGAGCGGATCAGGGTGGGGTCGTCCTGCAGGCGCTTCAGCTCGCTCGGGTGGCGCAGGAGGGCGAGCATGGCGTTGCCGATGAGGTTGCTAGTCGTCTCGTGGCCGGCCACGAACAGCAGGGTGGCGGTGGTGATGAGCTCGGCGTGGCTGAGCCGGTCTCCCGCCTCCTCGGCCGCGATCATGGCGCTGAGCAGGTCGTCGCGGGGGTCGGCCAGGCTGCGGGCCTGAACGCCGTGACGTCGTTTCTCCACCAGGTCGGTGAAGTACTGGAACAGCTGCATGCCGGCGACCATGCCCCTCTCCTGGCTCGCCGAGTCGAGGGCGCCGCCGTCGAGCAGGCGGGACGCGTCCGAGGACAGCTGGCGGAAAAGGTCCCGGTCGAAGGGGGGCACGCCCAGCAGTTCGCAGATGACGGCCACGGGCAGGGGGTAGGCCAGGTCGGCCACGATGTCCATCTCGCCGGCGGGCAGGGCGGCGTCGAGCAGTTCGTCGACCAGACCTTGGACCTGCTCCCGCATGCGCTCGACCATCCTGGGGGTGAACGCCTTGCTGACCAGCGACCGCAGGCGCGTGTGGTCGGGCGGGTCGAGGAACATCATGAGGCTGGTGCCGACCTGGCGGACGGGGTGGTTCTCGGCTCCCTGGACGGCGCCTTCCCGCAGGTGGACCGGGTTGGGAGAGAAGCGGGAGTCGCGCAGGACGGCCGCCCCGTCCGCGTAACGGGACAGGATCCAGCTGCCGTCGAGGGCGTGGCGGATGGGGTCGTTCTCGCGGAGCCAGTGGTAGCAGGGGTCGGGATCGGCCCGGTTCTCGGGCGCCAACGGGTCCATAGGGGGAGAGCTCATCGCCACGGCTCCACGACTAGCACGAGTGGGGCGCCTACTTGCCCTCGGGGCCGTTGCCGGGTTGTTGCTCACCGCCACGTTGCCGCCCTTCGACCTCTGGTGGCTGGGACCGGTGGGCGTGGCGGTGCTCGCGGTCGTGCTGCCCAGCCTGGGCTGGCGGGGGCGGCTGGTTGCCGGGCTGGGGGCGGGGCTGGGGTGGTTCGTGCCCGGGCTGTGGTGGGTCACGCAGTTCCACGTCGTGGGATGGGTCGCCATCGTGGCCATGGAGGCGGGCCTGCTGGCCCTGGGCATGGCGGCGGTGCCCCGGCGGTGGGTGCCGCTGGGGCTGCCGGCGGGGTTCGTACTGGTGGAGGCGGTGCGGGGGCGGTGGCCGTTCGGGGGCCTGCCGTTGGCCGGGCTCGATCTCGGCCAGGTGGCAGGGCCCCTGCTGCCGGTCGCCCGGCTGGGCGGGCACCTGCTCCTAGTCGCCGCAGTGGGGCTCGCAGGCGTGGGGCTGGCGGCCCTGGTGCGGCGGCGGGCGGGAGCGGTGACGGCGGGAGTCTGCTTGGGGGTGACGGTCGTAATGGCGGGAGTGGGGACGGTGGCGCCCGACGGCGAGCGGGCCGGCGAGCGGGCCGGCGAGCGGCCCGGCGAGCGGGCCGCGGCCGGGTTGTCCGTGGCCGCCGTCCAAGGCGGGGGGCCGCGAGGCGTGCGGGCGGTCGAGTCCGACGAGCGGGAGGTGCTGGAGCGTCACTTGGAGGCGAGCGCCGGCGTCCGAGCCGGTACGGACCTGGTGCTG
>DASUXN010000335.1:0-3607 GCA_036377875.1 Acidimicrobiales bacterium | reverse complement strand
CGGCACCTGGAAGGATCTCACCGACGCGGTGAACTTCATGGCGTCGAACCTGACCGTCCAGGTGCGCGATATCGCACAGGTCACGACGGCGGTGGCCACCGGAGACCTCTCCCAGAAGATCACGGTGGACGTCAAGGGCGAGGTCCTCGAGCTGAAGAACACGATCAACAAGATGGTCGACCAGCTGTCGGCGTTCGCCGCCGAGGTGACCCGTGTGGCCAGGGAGGTGGGCACCGAAGGCAAGCTTGGAGGTCAAGCTGAGGTCGAGGGTGTCTCGGGCACGTGGAAGCGCCTGACCGAGAGCGTGAACCGGCTGGCGTCCAACCTGACCACGCAGGTGCGGTCGATCGCCGAGGTCGCCACCGCCGTGACCCAGGGCGACCTGTCCCGGACGATCACCGTCGACGCCGCCGGCGAGGTCGGCGACCTCAAGGACAACCTCAACCAGATGATCGTCACCCTCCGGGAGACGACGAGGAGCAACGAGGACCAGGACTGGCTCAAGTCCAACCTGGCCCGCATCGGCGCCATGCTCCAGGGCCACCGCGACGTGCGGGCCCTGTCGCAGCTGATCATGAGCGAGCTGACCCCGCTGGTGAAGGCCCAGCAGGGCGCCTTCTTCATGGCCGAGGCGGGCGGAGAGCCCGACGACACGCTGTACCGGCTGATCGCGGGCTACGGCTACCGCGGTCGGGACCTGCCTACGCAGTGGCGGACGGGCGAGGGGCTGGTCGGCCAGGCGGCGCTGGAGAAGAAGACGATCCTGCTCGACGTGCCGGTGGGGGCGGCCCGCATCTCGACGGGGCTGACCGAGGCCGAGCCGCTGAACGTGATCATCCTGCCGGTCGTCTTCGAGGACCAGGTGCTGGCGGTGATCGAGCTGGCGTCGTTCATCGAGTTCACCGGCGTGGACCGGTCGTTCCTCGACCAGATCGTGGAGACGGTGGGGATCGTCCTCAACACCATCCTCGCCACCATGCGGACCGAGGAGCTGCTGGCCCAGTCCCAGAGCCTGGCCCAGGAGCTGCAGAGCCAGTCCGAGGAGCTGCAACGCCAGCAGCGCGAGCTCCAGCACACCAACGCCGAGATCGAGCTGGCCCGCCGGGAGCTGGAGGAGCGGGCCGAGCAGCTGGCGCTGTCGTCGAAGTACAAGTCGGAGTTCCTGGCCAACATGAGCCACGAGCTGCGGACGCCGCTCAACAGCCTGCTGATCCTGGCCAAGCTGCTGGCCGAGAACCCCGACGACTCGTTGAGCCCCAAGCACGTCGAGTTCGCCCGCAGCATCTACGAGGCGGGCAACGACCTGCTCAGCCTCATCAGCGACATCCTCGACCTGTCGAAGGTCGAGGCCGGGAAGATGGACATCGCCATGGCCCCGGTGCGGGTCACGACCATCTGCGACAACCTCGAGCAGATCTTCCGGCCCATCGCCGACCAGCAGCGGCTGGAGTTCGTCGTGACGGTCGACTCGGAGGCGCCCGAAGCGGTCACCACCGACGAGCACCGGGTGCAGCAGATCCTCAAGAACCTGCTGTCCAACGCCCTCAAGTTCACCGAGAAGGGCACGGTGGAGCTACGGGTGGGCCGGGCCCCCGCCGGCATGCGCTACAACAACCGGGACCTGTCCCAAGCGCCCGGAGTGGTCATGTTCTCCGTCTCGGACACCGGCATCGGCATCAAGCCCGACCAGCTCATGGTGATCTTCGAGGCCTTCCAGCAGGCGGACGGCACGACCAGCCGCCGCTACGGCGGCACCGGCCTCGGGCTGTCGATCAGCCGGGAGATCGCCCGGCTGCTGGGCGGCGAGGTGCAGGTCACCAGCACGCCGGGGCAGGGAAGCACGTTCTCCCTGCTGCTGCCCATCGTGGCGACTTCCGCGACCCTGCCGGCGGCGGTGGGGGTGAGCGCGGTGGCGGGGGCCCGGCGGTTGTCGCCCGCGGTGCCGGTCGTCGTGGGAGGCAACGGCAGCTCGGTTTCCGCCCGGGACCTGGCGGGGCGGAAGGTGCTGCTGATCGACGACGACGTCCGCAACCTCTACGCCCTGACCAGCGCGCTGGAGGAGCAGGGCATCGACGTGGTGTGCGCCGACTCGGGCGCGCAGGGGATCGACCTGCTGCGCACCACTCCTGGCGTGGAGCTGGTGCTGATGGACATCATGATGCCGGACATGGACGGCTACGAGGTCCTCCGCCGCATGCGGGCCATGGCCGAGTTCGAGCAGCTGCCCATCGTCGCTTTGACGGCCAAGGCCATGCGCGGCGACCGCGAGGAGTCGCTGGCGGCGGGGGCGTCCGACTATGTGACCAAGCCCGTCGACCTGTCCCAGCTGCTCGACACGTTGCGGGTATGGCTGCACCGGTGAGCGGGACCGGTCGCGGTCGAGTCCTCATGGTCGACGACCGGGCCGACAACCTGCTGGCGCTGGAGGCGGTGCTGGAGCCGCTCGACGCCGACCTGGTGCGGGCCGGGTCGGGGGAGGAGGCGCTGCGCCACCTCCTGTCCGAGGACTTCGCGGTGATCATCCTCGACGTGCAGATGCCGGGAATGGACGGGTTCGAGACGGCCCGGCTCATCAAGGCGCGTGAGAAGACGCGCTACGTGCCCATCATCTTTCTCACCGCCATCAGCGGCGAGGCCGAGCACCACCTCCAGGGCTACCGGACGGGCGCCGTCGACTACGTCTACAAGCCCTTCAACCCCGAAGCCCTGCGCACCAAAGTGGGCGTGTTCCTTTCTCTGTGGCGGCAGGGCCACGAGCTCGAACGGCAGCGGGCGCAGCTGGCCGAGCAGCTGGCCGAGGTCGAGCGGCTGAACGGTGAGCTGGAGCGGTCGAACGCGGCGCTGGAGCGGTTCGGGGCGGCGGCCGCGGTGGAGATCCAGGAACCGCTCGACAACGTGGGGGGCATGCTCGACCTCCTGGCCGCGCGCCACCGTGAGGGAGTGGGGGAGGAAGGGGCGCTGCTCATCGACCGGGCCGAGGCCAACCTGGCCCGGGCGCGGGGACGGGTGGGCTCGCTGCTGGAGTTCGCCCGGGCGTCGGCGGAGTCGGTGGAACTGCGACCCGTCGCCCTGGGGGACGTGGTGGCGGAGGCGGCAGGGTCTATGGCGGGGGCCCTGGACGGGGCGGGAGCGCGGCTGGTGGCGGCCGACGACCTGCCCGTGGTTCGGGGCGACCGGCCGCGGCTGGTCAAGCTCTTCCGGGCCCTGCTGGAGAACTCTCTGACCCACGGCGGGGTGCGGCCTCTGACCATCCGGGTCGACGCCCAGGAGACGGGCGGGGCCGTCACCGTCACCGTCGCCGACGACGGCAACGGCATCGCCCCCGACCTGCGGCCCCGGCTGTTCACCCTGCTCCCGGCCGACGGATTGGACGGGTCCGACGGCGGTGGTGGCGGCGCGGGCGCCGGGCGGGCCCCGGCCGGCCTGGCCGTGTGCCGGCGGATCGTCGAGGGTCACGGCGGCACGATCTGGTCCGAACCGGTCGAGGGACGAGGGGCGGTCGTCCGCTTCACGCTGCCCGCAGGGGCATAGGCCGGATCGGGCTGGCCGGTCGGCGGGCCGGGCCGGCCCGGGTCCGCCTTCAGGGCACCTGGGCGGTGGCCTCGCA
>DASUXN010000334.1:0-4492 GCA_036377875.1 Acidimicrobiales bacterium | reverse complement strand
TCCTGGTCATGACGGCCACGCCCAGTCCGAGGACGGCGGCCATGACCGTGTACGGCGACCTCGACGTAACGGTCCTGGACGAGCTGCCCCCGGGCCGCCAGCCCGTCGTCACCCGCTGGCTGCGGGGCGAGCTGGAGGAGGCCGAGGCCTACCGGCGGGTGTCCTCGGAGGTGGCCGAGGGGCGCCAGGCCTACGTGGTGTGCCCGCTGGTGGAGGAGTCGGAGAAGATCCAGGCCCGCTCGGCGGTGGCCGAGCACGAGCGACTGTCGACCGAGGTGTGGCCCGACCTGCGAGTGGGGCTTCTCCACGGCCAGATGCCGTCGAAGGACAAGGAAGCGGTCATGTCCGCCTTCCGTGCCCGTGAGCTGGACGTGCTGGTGGCCACCACCGTGATCGAGGTCGGCGTCGACGTCCCCAACGCCACGGTCATGGTCATCCAGGACGCCGACCGTTTCGGCATCGCCCAGCTCCACCAGCTGCGGGGGCGGGTCGGCCGCGGTGCGGCCGGGTCCTACTGCTACCTGCTGGGCGAGGTCTCGACGCCCGACTCGGCCGAGCGGCTGGCCGCGTTAGAGCGGACGTCGGACGGGTTCGAGCTGGCCGAGGTCGACCTCGACATCCGCGGCGAGGGAACCGTGCTGGGCACCCGCCAGAAAGGCCAGTCCGACCTGAAACTGGCCTCCCTGCGCCGCGATCGGGACATCGTCGGCCGGGCCCGCGAGGTCGCCTTCGCCATCGTCGACGCGGATCCCTACCTGTCCCGCCACGAACTGTTGCGGGAAGAGATCGGCCTTCTCATCGACCCCGAGGAGGCCGAGTTCCTCTTCAAGAGCTGAATGGGTCTGGCAAGCGGGTGGCAAACGCCTGGCATCCGGGCGGGTGGATCGTGTCCATGTCGGACACCAACACCGCCAAGGAGAACCGAAATGGATCAGCGAATCGAATTGTCGCCCACCGTCAAGAACCGCAAGCTGGGGCTCCGCCGGAAGCTGCTGCTGGGCACCGCGCTCGTCGCCTCGCTCGCCGTCCCCACCGTCGCGGGCATGTCGCCGGCCGCCGCGGCCGGAACCATCCGCACCCTGGACGTCTACCCGCTCCAGGACGACTGCTCCATGACCGTCATCGGCTACGGCAACGGGATCGTCGAAGTCGTCATCAGCTGCCCCGACAGCGGTGACGAAGGCACCTGGTTCTAGCGATTTCCGGGGAATCGCGTCGGAATGCGACGCGATTCCCCTAATCCCGTGCCCGGAGCGGGACTCGAACCCGCACGCCCTCTCGGGCAATGGTGTTTGAGACCATCTTGTCTACCGATTCCAACATCCGGGCGCTGCCGGACGAGTCTACCGGGACCGTTTGCGGGCCTTGGCCTGCCAGAAAAAGCCGACAGCGTCGGCGATGGGCGTGGTCTCGAGCCAGAAATCGGCCTGGTGACCGGTGCGGACCATGTAATCGAGGAACCGGTCACCGGCCTTGCGCAGCCCGATCCTGCGTATTGCCTGAGCCAGCGAACGGGCCGGGATGTTGCGGATGCCGGCCAGCTCCTCGACGTCGAAGACCGCCTCCAGCTCGCGGCGGTACTCGTCTTTCGTCATCCGGATGTAGTAGTAGTCGCCGCCCAGCATATGGAACCCCTCACGGGCTCCCTCGTTGCCCCGCAGGTTCCACGCCCGAAAGACGAGGTTGTAGTTGTAGGCGGACATCGAGAGCACCGCTCCCGGCGCCATCACCCGGTCGAACTCGACCAGCAGCTTCCGGCGATCGTCGGCCCGCAGCTGGGCGTAGACCTCGATGCAGGTCACCGCGGCCATGACGCCGGGCCGCAGCGGCAGCGAGCGAAGGTCGGACTGGATGGCCAGCACGGGAACATCGGCGCCCTTCACCCGTTGCTGCATCAGCCGCAGGGTGCCCTCGCTGTAGTCGACAGCGACGATCGGCTGGCCCAGCCCCAGCATGGCCTCGGTGATCCGGCCCGTGCCGCAGCCGGCGTCGAGGGTGGGCCCTGTCGGCTGGCCGATGCGCCGCACGCCGGCGGGTACCTCCACCGCATTCGTGTAGCCCTCGAACATGGCGTCGTACCAGGACGCCTCCTGGTCACGGTGGCTGCGCTCGATCTCGTCCTGCTCACTCAGCTGCTGGGCCGACAGGAACGAGACCAGCCCGTCCTGGACCGGGAAGTGCAGGTCGCACGTGGGGCAGACCAGGGCGTCTGTGTCCTCCCGCAGCGGAGTCCCGCCGTCGTGGGGGCAGGCGAGGAGGTCGAGCAGGGGCAGCCCGGCGGTCACGGGTGGGACACGTCGACGGCCGGAGCCGTGGCGCTGGCGAATGCAATCGGCCCCACGTTCGCCCCTGCCTCCGCCAGCCGGGCCGCCAGGTCGTCGAACGCCGCCCGCAGTGGACCCTGCTGGCCCTGGGTCACCGCCTCGCCCAGGAACAGGCCGACATCCGTGTCAGGCGTCAGGCAGGTGTCCCGCGAGTCCCGGCAGTTGTAGGCCCAGCAGATGATGACGTTGCCGGCGGCGTATACGGCCACCTGCGGCGAGATCGGCATCTCGTCGTCACGGGCGCCAAGGGGATGGAAGACGTCCTCACCCGGTCGGGCCAGCCTCAGCGCGACCTGGGCGACGGGCAGCGAGGACAGGTCGTAGGCCCCCATGGGGGCGAGGTGGCGGGTGGCGACGTCGCAGTACAGGTCAACGAGCGGGAGCGGCGTGTGCAACGGCCCGCTCTTGAGCATGCGCCGGGCCAGCTGTTCGGGGCTGGACTTGAACGTCGACGGCTTCAGCCCGCAGGCGGCGATGGCGGTACGCCAGTCGGCGATGATGGGCTCGGAGGCGATCTTCTCGATGGTCAGGCCCCGCTCGAGCAGCTCCGCCTGCGTGTCCACCCGCGGCGGTTGGTCGGCGACGGCGGCCGACGCCGCCTGCAGCCCGGTGGCCACGAGGCCGCCGACGAGCACGTCGGGATGGCGCTCGGCCACCTCGACGGCGATGGAGAGTGAGACGCTCAGCGTTCTGCGGGGGGGAGACCCTGGCGAGGCGTCTCGAGCACCTTGGCCCGCCAGAAGATGTTGCCGGCGTAGGTGTCGCTGTCCATGCCGGCGAGAGTCTCGTGCATACCGCGGATCTGGTGGTGGGGGACCGAAGACCACAGGTGGTGCAGGGTGTGGAAGCCGTCCCCGTGGGGGTGGACGATCCAGCGGTGGGCCCAGCCGATGTTGGAGATGGTGGCGTTGAAGACGGTGTTGCCGGCCAGGTAGCGGTGCTCGCCCGCCTCGCCGATCATGCGGATGGTCGGGAGTACGAGGGCGTAGCCCGCCAACCAGTGCGCCCAGGCCATGACGGCCGTGCCCGTGCTGGTCAGCAGGGCGATGATCCCGAACACGCCCAGGAACCAGCCGCCGGTCAGCACCAGCGTGACCGGGTTGGTGCCGATCGTCGTGTACCAGCCCCAGTTGTAGCGGGGAAGGCGGCGGGCGACGCCCTTGACGAGCTTCCAGCCACCCACGCCCGTCAGCTCCTCGAGCTTGAACTCCTCGTAGCGCTGGATGTCGGGGTCCTCGGGGCTGCCCAGGTGGGCGTGGTGGATGACGTGCTGGCGCCGGTAGGAGCCGACCTGGCTGGCGGTGGGGAACCCGGCCAGGAGGTTGGCGAGCAGGTCGTTCAGCCGGCCGTTGCGCTGCCAGTTGCGGTGTGACGCCTCGTGGACGAGGCACTCCTGGGCCCGCCCGAACCTCCCGATCACGAGCACGGCCAACGCGGTCACGACCCACGCCGCCGGCGCCGGCAGCGTGGCGTGGGAAGCGGCGCCAGCGAGCGACAGAGCAAGCAGGGCGCCCAGGTCGCCGGCCGCGGTCAGCGTGGTGCGGGCCAGGCTCGTCTTCGAGGCTGCTTTGAGGACGGGCCGCGCCGCGTCCGGGAGCTGATAGCCCCGGGCCCACCCCTTGCGGTTCCGGCCGAGCTCCAGCCGGGTCCTGCCGGTAACGACAGTCCCGATCGCGGGCACGTCCTCGACGGGGTCGTCGGGTGACAGCAGGGCGAGCTCGGACTCGGGCACGGCAACTCCTTGACTGCGAACAGGTGCGGGAAGTATCCGGGTCGCGCCGGCAACACTCAAGTGAGCGAACCTTCAACGAACTTCGAACCTGTCAAAAGACGGTCGTCAAGACCTCTTTGAGCAGCTGAGCGGTGGTGTCGTTGGATGCGCCGGTCCACTCGCGGCTGCCGGCCTCGTAGTGGCGCGACTCGTACTGATCGAGGCCTATCGACCAGCAGCGGGTGGCCTCGGCAATGTCGCGGTGGAGGGACATGTACGTCTGCGGCATGGGGATCAGCGAGTACTCGACGGGCGTCGAGTGCCGCGACGTCTGGCGGATCACCACGCTGAGGGTGTCGGCCAGGTCGATGGGGATCTGGTTGTGTCGGGAGATGATCTCCAGCTCGTCCGGCGGGCGCGGGTAGTCGACCAGCAGCATCTGGAACTGCGGCGCCTC
>DASUXN010000333.1:0-4764 GCA_036377875.1 Acidimicrobiales bacterium | reverse complement strand
TCGACACCATCCACAACGACGTCAACTCGATCAACTGTGCGCTGACCGACCCCAGCGGTGGCCTCCTCGGCACCGTCGGGGGCCTGCTGAACACCATCCTCGGTGGTCTGCAGGGAGCGCCTCCGGGCTGCAACCTGTTCTGATCCGAGTGGACGAGACCGGGCGGCGATCCCCCACGGGTCGCCGCCCATGTCCCGTCTAGTAGGAGCGCGCTGATTAGGCCTGGTTTGGGCGGCTGGGGGCGCATTTCTCGCGGCAAAAGGGCTGGTCAGCCGCCCGGCGGCGAAGCCGCCACGCGAAAATCAGCACGCTCCTAGAACACGGCGAACAGCACGAAGGCGGCGAGCGGGAGTAGGAGCCAGCCGAGGATGGTGAGCACGATGGCCACCACCGCGAATGCCTTGGCGTTGTCCCGGGGCGGGCGGCCGGCCCAACCCACGGTCTGCCACAGGGCGTCGAGGGGGCGGTCCATGGTGAGGCGGATGCGACGGCGGGCGACGGCGGCGCCCTGGAGGATCACCCACGACACCGCCGCCAGCAGGACGAACGTGGCCGCGACAGCCACGATGACGCCGGCCCGGGAGCCGGCCGCCGCGCTCACCACGCCTCGCGACCCCTGGGCCAGCGACGACACCGCGGCCCCGCCGACCAGGAACGTCGGGATGCCGCCCGGGTTCTTCTTGTAGGACAACGTCGAGCGCTCGACGTCGAGGCGGGCCCGCTGGAGGGCGATGCGCATGGGGTGCTCGGACGGCATCCACCCCAGCCGGCGGGCGTAGAGGTCGCGAATGGCGTCGAGCACGCGGGACTGGTGCTGGCGGACGATGTAGCGGATCACGTTCTGGACGAGGAAGGCCGCCACCGGTCGCAGTGGCCCGAGGCGAGGAAGGGAGCTCGGGGGCCGCGAACCGTTGCGGGCCAGCACCTCGAGGGCCCGCATGGCCACGCCGTGGGCCTCGACCACCCGGTCGGGATGGGCCAGCGGCCGGCGGGCAGCCAGTTCGCGGATCATCTCGTGTTCGACCCTGCCCTCGCCCCCCATCTCGGCGAGGATGCGGTCGGTGGCGGCGTCGTCGGCCCCCAGCAGCCGGAGCTGCTCCAGGCGGTGGCTCAGCTCGTCGAGGAGCAGCGGCCGCTCGTGGACCGAGCCGGCGACGGCTCGGTCGTCGTCCTCAGGCGGTGGGGGGCCGGGCTCCACCGCCGCATTCTGTCCGCCGATCAGGCTCCTGCGCCGGGACGGTCGGTGCGAAGCTCGTCGATCAGCGAGTCGACGACGTCCATGAGCGAGCCGCCCTCGGCGACGAGGTTGCGCTGGCGGACGTAGCTGGGCCCGTGGTCGACGATGTCGAGCAGCGAGTTCAGCTCGCCCGAGCAGCCCAGCGAGGCGGCCACGGGGGAGAGGTCGCCGACCAGGGCGCGCACCGCCTCGCCCAACGGCTCCTGGCCGCCGGCCTCGTCGACGATTACCGACGCCTGAAGGCCGTGGCGGGCGGCGCGCCACTTGTTCTGCCGGACGGTCCAGTCGCGCGGGACGTAGACGGGCTTCCCCTCGTCCAGCCGGATGTCGAGCCAGTGCACGAGGCACTGCGCCAGCGCGGCCAGGGCGGACACCTCCCGGAGGGTCGGTATCCCGTCGCAGATTCGCAGTTCGACGGTGCCGAAGTCGGGGTGCGGCCGGATGTCCCACCACACCTCGCGGATGCTGGAGATCGCTCCCGCCGACAGCAGCGTGCCCATGAACGACTCGAACTCGTCCCATCCGGCGAGCACGTAGGGCAGTCCCGCGGTCGGGAGGTTCTCGAATACGGGGCTACGGCTGGAGGCGAGGCCGGTGTCCCGTCCCGCCCAGAACGGGCTCGAGGCCGACAGTCCCAGGAAGTGGGGGATGTAGTAGCGGAGGGCGTTGGCGATGGCGATCGCCTTCTCGGCCGACCGGACGCCGACGTGGAAGTGGATGCCGAAGATCTGCAGGCGGCGGGCGACCCACTGCATCTCCTGGACCAGAGCGGCGTAGCGGGGGCTCGGGCTCAGCTGCTGGTCGTGCCAGTCGGAGAACGGGTGGCTGCCGGCGCACATGAGCCCGAGGCCGCGAGCGGCGGCCGCCTCGTCGACCTCCTTGAGGGTGCGGGTCAGGTCCTCCTTCGCCTCCGCCACGGTCGAGCAGATGCCGGTGATGATCTCGACGCAGCATTCGAACAGCTCGTTCTTGGCCTTCGGGTGCAGTCCCTCGGGATGGCCGGCGCCGAGCTCGGTGAGGATGGGAGTGGCCGCGCTGGCCAGCTGGCGCGTGGCCAGGTCGACGATCTGGAGCTCGACCTCGACTCCGAGGGAGCATCCCTCCGACGCCTTGAACTCGATGGCCACCCGCTTCGTGTTCCCTTCCCGATCGACGGCGAACCGCGGCGGCCCCCGCGCCGCCATAGCTGACTGCTGATCATCGCATCAGCTCCGCGGCTGGGCGGCCGACTGCATCCCGGCGTCTCCTGTTCGCCTGCAGCGGGACCGTCGGCCGCCGAGAGCGGGCTCGATCAGCAGTCACCTAGCATCGTTCACATGCTGAAACTGATGCAGAGGTTCTGGCGGTACCTGACGGCCGCGCTGACGGGGAAGTTCAACGAGGCGGCTGACCCGAAGGTACAGCTCGAACAGGCCTTGATGGAGGCACAGGACCAGCACCGGCGTTTGGTCGAGCAGGCGGCCAACGTGATCGCCAACCAGAAGCAGACCGAGATGCGCCTCAACCGGGCCATGGAAGAGATGGAGAAGCTCAACGGGCTGGCCCGCCAGGCGGTCAAGATGGCCGACGACGCCACCAAGGCCGGCAACTCCCAGAAGGCGTTGGAGTACACCAACTCGGCCGAGGCGTTCGCCAACCGCCTCATCGCCATCGAGGCCGACGTGGAGAACCTCAAGACGCTCCACCTCCAGGCCACGCAGGCGTCCGACCAGGCCAAGGCGGCGGTGCAGCAGAACTCCACCGTCCTCCAGCGCAAGCTGGCCGAGCGCCAGAAGCTGCTGAGCCAGCTCGACCAGGCCAAGATGCAGGAGCAGGTCACGAAAGCCATGAACACCCTCAACCAGCAGGTGGGCCAGGAGGTCCCGACGCTGGACGAGGTGAGGGCCAAGATCGAGGCGCGCTACGCCAAGGCCCTCGGTTCGGCCGAGCTCGCCGGCCAGTCGGTCGAGAACCGCATGCTCGAGGTCGAGCAGGCGCAGATGAGCACCGAGGCCCAGGCCCGCCTCGAGTCCATCCGCCAGCAGCTCGGCATCTCGCCGGCCGCCCCGACCGACCAGCCCGCCGTCGAGCCGGGGACGTCCGCTCCGGCGTGATCCCGGTTCCGATTGCGGACGAGCTGACGGTCAACCGCCCCCGCCGGGACGTCTTCGCCTTCCTGGCCGACAAGGAGCGAATGCCGGCCTGGATGGCGGGCGTGAAGCGGGTCCGCAGGCAGTCGCCCGGACCGATCGGGCTCGGCACGAGCTGGGCCGTCGTCGGCAAGATGCTGGGCCGGAGCCTCGAGTCGACCTACGAGGTGACCTCGTGGACGCCGCCCACCGAGTTCTCCGGTCGGCTCGTGTCGACGATGTTCACTTTCGAGGAGACCTACCGCTTCGAGGACGACGACGGGGCGACCAAGGTCCACCTGGATGCGCGCGCCATGCCCGGCTCCAGGCTCAAGTTCCTCTGGCCGCTCTTGGCCCTGGCCGTGCCCCGCCAGGTCAAGGCCGACCACCGCCGGCTGAAGACGATGCTGGAGCGGAAGAGGACGAAGGTGGCCACGCCTCCCGCGCCTCCCCCCGCCGAGGAGGACCTCAGGGAAGAGTGACGACGAGGTCGTCGCGGTGGACGATCTCGTGGGGCATGCCCTCGGGCAGATCGCCGGTGCGGCGGCCCGCAACCAGCCGCAGCTCGTCCGAGCCGACCTTGACGACGCCCTTGGCGAAGACGCGGCCGGCGGGGTCGCTTATCTCGACCGCGTGCTCGGCATCGAACTTGCCCTGCACGTCGACGATGCCCGCCGGCAGCAGCGACCGCTGACGCTCGACGAGGGCCCGCCGGGCGCCGTCGTCCACCACGATCGTTCCCAGCGCGGGCAGGGCGAAGGCGATCCAGAGCTTGCGGGCGGGGAGGCGCCGGTCGTGCGGGCGGATAACCGTCCCCACTCCAGGCGTTCCGGCCACCGCGTCGGCCAGCACGCCCGCCCGCTCCGCGGCTGCGATCACCACCCGCACTCCTGACCACGTGGCGATCTTGGCCGCGAACAGCTTCGACGCCATCCCGCCCGAGCCCCGTTCCGTGCCGCGGCCTCTCGCCATCCGCTCGTGCTCCTGGTCGATCAGCTCGATCTCCTCGATGAGCGAGGCGTCGGGATCCCGCTTGGGATTCACCGACAGCAGGCCGGGGGCGTCGGTCAGCATCACCAGCAGGTCGGCCGACACCAGGTTGGCGACGAGCGCGGCCAGCATGTCGTTGTCGCCGAAGCGGATCTCGTCATCGGCCACCGCGTCGTTCTCGTTCACGACGGGCACGACGCCGAACGCCAGCAGCTTGCTCATGGTCGTCTGGGCCTGCACGTAGGTGTCGCGGTGCATGAAGTCGAGCGGCGCGAGCAGGACCTGGCCCCCGACCAGGCCGTGGTCGGCCAGCTTGTCGTCGTAGACCCGCATGAGCCGGCTCTGGCCGACGGCCGAGACGGCCTGGAGCACGGCGGGATCGGAGGGACGGGTGACCCGGCCCAGCACGGGCAGGCCGGCGGCGATGGC
>DASUXN010000332.1:0-11785 GCA_036377875.1 Acidimicrobiales bacterium | reverse complement strand
TCCGCCACAGGCGGCGAGCACGAAAAGCACTGCGGCCACGGCCGCTCTCCTCAGTCGCACGCGGGCACGTCGACGTCGAGCTGGGCCAGCCCGGCGCGGGTCACGTCGGCCAGCCGCTGGATGTGGGCGACGAGGTCGGCGGGGGGAGGGGAGCCGTCGAGGCCCGTCTCGACTCGCTGCTTGGCCTCCAGGAGGCGTCCGGAAGCGGCCCGGTCGACGGGATCGAGGGCCCGGGCGACGTCGTGGAGAACATCGTGGGACCGATCGTAGAAGGTGGTCCTGGCCGCCTTCACGTCGGCCCCGGCCTGGTCCCGGGCCGTGCACAGGGCCACCGCCGCCTGGCGGAACCCGGACTCCTCGCCGCCCGGCTCCTCGCCGTCGCCGCCTCCGCGCCCGCACGCCACCAGCACGGCGACCACCAGGACGGCCGCCGCCGGCCGTCTCACGCCTCCCTCCGCAGGATCCGCAACGACCCCTCGCCGGCGTCGTGCACCTCCGTGAACGAGCCCGTGGCCAGCGCCCGCCGGTAGACGTCGTAGGGCGGACGTCCCCCGTCGGCCGGGTCGGGGAACACGTCGTGGATGGCCAGCACCCCGCCTCGGGCCACGTGGCCCGCCCAGGCCTCGTAGTCGGCGGCGGCTATGTCGGCGCCGTGGCCGCCGTCGAGGAACAGCAGGCCGAGGGAAGTCCCCCACAGGCGCCCCACCGTGGGTGAATCGCCCACCACCGCCACCACCACGCCCTCCAGTTCCGCCTCCTCGATTGTCCGCCGCAGGTGGGGGAGGGTGTCGATCCGCCCGGTCGCAGGATCGACGACCGAGGGGTCGTGGTGCTCCCAGCCGGGCTGGAGCTCCTGGGAGCCGCGGTGGTGATCGACGGTGAACAGGACCGTGCCCGTTTCGGCGGCCGCCGTCCCCAGATAGACGGACGACTTGCCGCAGTAGGACCCGATCTCGGCCAGAGGGCCGACGCCGGCCCCGAGCCGCCCGGCCCGGTACAGGGCCAATCCCTCGGCCTCGGGCATGAAGCCGCGGACCCGCCGGGCGACGGCCAAGCGGTCGGTTGCGGGCAGGGCTACGTGGGTATCCCGCTGCGGCCGTCGAGGGCGGCGGGCAGGTCCTCGGGGTGGTGCACGAACATCAGCTTGTTGAGGATGACGAACTTCCCGACCCACAGCACGCCGAAGGCCGCCACCGAGGCGGCGTTGATGATGACCGTGGTCAGGAAGTGGCTGTCGGTCCACGAGTCGGCGTGGCTCTCGGCGAAGCTCACCGCCCACGTCGACAGGACGAGGCCGAGAAGGGCCATGCCCCAGAAGGGCAGGACCTCTTTGAGCAGGTGGGAGCGGCTGCGCTTGCCCCACGCCCACGCCCGGTTGAGGTAGTAGGACGGGATGGCGGACAGGCAGACGGCCCAGATGTTGGCGGCCCGGGCCGACCAGTGGAGGATGCCGAAGAAGAAGGCCAGCAGCACCTGGCTGACGATCACGGAGATGACCGACACCATGCTGTAGCGGACCAGCTTGCGGCCCGCATCCGACCTGGACCAGGTCAGCACGGTGTCGAGGCGACGACGCATTCCGGGGATCGTATCGGCGGTTTCGGCTCATACATGAAGTCGCGATCGAAGTAGCTTGCACTCAATGAGCCAGGCGACGGCCGTCGAGGCGCTGGGGATCGCCGTGGCGGCGAGGGTCCCGACGCTGCTCTGGGGTGCGCCGGGCACGGGCAAGACGTCGGCCATCCGGGCCATGGCCGACACCATGGGCTGGCCGTGCGAGACGGTCATCGCCGCCATCCGGGAGCCGTCCGACTTCGCCGGTCTGCCGGTGGTCACCGAGGGCGACGTCCGCATGGCCCCGCCCCGGTGGGCCCAGCGGCTGGCGGTCGCCGGTCGTGGCCTGCTGTTCCTCGACGAGATCTCGACCGCCCCGCCTGCCGTCCAGGCCGCTCTCCTGCGGGTCGTGCTGGAGCGGGTGGTGGGCGACCTGCCTCTGCCCGACCACGTGGTCGTCGTCGCCGCCGCCAACCCGCCCGAGCAGGCAGCCGACGGCTGGGACCTGTCCGCCCCCCTGGCCAACCGCTTCTGCCACCTGGACTGGACCGTGGAGCCGGCCAAGTTCGCCCAGGGGCTGGCGGGAGGGTTCGAGGCGCCGGTCGTGCCCCTGCTGCCCGAGAACTGGGAGGAGGGCGTCGCCCACACCCGGGGCCTCGTATCCGCCTTCATCACCGTCCGCCCCGGCCTGGCGGTGGAAGTGCCGACCGACGCGGCCCGGGCCGGCCGGGGCTGGCCCAGCCCCCGCACGTGGGACATGGCGTCGCGGCTGTGGGCTGCGGCGCTGTCCGTCAACGCCTCCACCGAGGCCACGACCGCCCTCATCGCCGGCGCGGTGGGCGAGGGAGCGGGCGTGGAACTGCTCATGTGGGAGATGGAGATGGACCTCCCCGACCCGGAGAAGGTCCTGGCCGATCCCGACTCGTTCGAGGTGCCCGAGCGGGGCGACCGGGCCTACGCGGTGCTGTCGTCGGTGGCGTCGGTGGTGGCCGCCAACCCGACCGTGGAGCGGTGGCTGGCGGGGTGGAAGGTGCTGGGCAAGGCGGGGGAGAAGACGCCCGACGTGGCCGCCGTCGCCGCCCGGGTGCTGGCCCAGTGCCGGCCGCCCAAGGCCCCCGCCCCCCCGGAGGTGAAGCTGTTCGCTCCCCTCCTCAAGGACCCCCGCTGGAACCAGGCCTAGCGGGGCCCGGGGAGCGGATCAGGGGTGCCCGGCGACCGGCTCGACGTCCAGAAGCTGACCATCGCCCGGCTGTGGGCCGTCGACCGCCACCCCTATATGGCCAGCGCCCTGTGGGCCTCCCCTGTGATCCCCACGCCGGGCACCGGGAAGGTGGCGACCGACTCGGGCTGGCGCCTCTACATCGACCCGGCCGTGGTCGACGAGACCAGCATCCCCGTGCTGGGGAGCCTGCTCGTCCACCACGCCGGCCACCTCGTCCGTGACCACGCCGGCCGGGCCCAGAGCCTGGGCGTCGACGGCAACTCGGCCAAGTACTGGTCGACGGCGGCCGACGCCGAGATCAACGACGACCTGCTGGCGGCCGGGCTGCGCCTGCCCGAGGGCCACATCACCCCCCACCAGAAGGGCTGGCGGACGGGCCGCATGGCCGAGGAGTACTTCCACCTCTCCCGCCACGACCACCAAGACGAGGAAGAGGACCATCCCGACTGCGGCAGCGGCGCCGACGGCCAGGAGCGGGACTGGGAGCTCACCCGCGACCAGACGGGGGCCATTCCCCCCGGCGAGCAGCGTTTGATCCGGGCCCAGGTGGCCAGCCACGTCCTGCGCTTCATGCGGGAAGGGGTCGGCCGGCTCTCGGGCGGATGGCAGCGATGGGCCGAGGACCAGCTCGACCCCAAGGTCGACTGGCGGCGCGTGCTGGCCGCCGAGATCCGCAAGGGGATCACCCTCGTGTCGGGACGGGTCGACTACACCTACCGGCGCCCGTCCCGCCGGGCCAACGCCGTGCCCAACGTGGTCCTGCCCGCCATGGAGCGTCCCGTGCCCGAGGTCGTCGTCCTCGTGGACACCTCCGGCAGCATGGACGACACCCTGCTGGCCAAGGTGCTGGCCGAGGTGGACGGGTTGCTGCGGGGCGTCGGCCTGGCCCGCACCCGGTTGCGGGTGCTGTCGGTGGACGCCGCCGTGAACACCGTCCAGCGGGTGGCCAGCGTGCGCAACCTCGAGCTCATCGGCGGCGGGGGGACCGACATGGGCGTGGGAATCGAGGCCGCGGCCAAGCTCCGGCCCCGCCCGTCCGTGGTCGTCGTCCTCACCGACGGACTGACGCCCTGGCCCGCCTCGCCTCCCAAGGGCATGCAGGTCGTGGTCGGGCTCATCGAGGGGACGACCGTGCGCCGGGGCAAGGCCTGGGCGGCGCCGCCGTGGGCCCGGGTCGTCCACATCGACGCCCCCGGCGACTATGCGGCATGAACCGGCGGGGGTGAACCGGGCGTCATGAGCACGGGCGTCCGCTGGTACCAGTACATCCCGGCTGCCACCGCCACCGTCCCCTGCGAGGGCGAGGAGCACACCGTCACGTGGCGGTGGGGGAAGTTCAAGCTGGAGGACCACGACCTGGGCTCGGAGCGGGCCATGCTTCTGCTGGGCGGCCACCCCAGTCCCTGCCTCCAGGCCCTCCAGCTGTGGGCCGAGCAGTTCGGGCTCCGTCCCGAGCAGCTGGAGATGCTGCGGCGCACGCTCGGGCCGAGGGTCACGCACCTGCTGCCCAAGGAGATGGAGGTGGCCCGGGAGGCGGCCATGGCGCTCAGCCTGGAGCGGGCGTGGGGGCGGTCCCGGTACTTCGACCAGCAGGGCCGGCTCCTCGAGCGCCAGCTGCGGGACCGGGCCCTGCCTGCCCTCCGTACCCACCTGACCGAGGCCCGCCAGCTTCTGGGCTGCCGGACCATCCGAGCCGTCCAGATCAAGCACATCGCCGCCGGCCAGCCCACCCGCATGGAGGGGCTCATGGACACGGTTTCGGTGTCGGCGATGGCGAGCCTGTCCAGCCGGTGGATCGTCGACGTGTGGGCGTCGGGCCTGTCGAGCGTCCCCGGCGCCTTCGTGCTCGAGGTCGTGGGGCCGGGCTCGACTCCGGATTCGCTAGCGGTGAGGGCGGTGAAATGGGAGCGGCAGGACTCTGGGGCGGCGAAGCCGGTGGCGGCGGTCCGGGAGGCGGTGCGCACCGAGGAGGGCTGGCGAATCCACGACGGGAACCCCGCCCAGTAGGATTGTCCTCCCCCTGCGGCGGGAACGGTTGCCGCCGTACTTGCACGAGAAGGATCCCGGAGCAGCTGACGACGCACCCTGAGTTGGCGGCCGAACAGGCCGTCATTGACCGGGCCTACGCACGGCTTGACGCGATGCGCAACCAGGCGCGAGCCGTGGCGGCCGACGTCCTCGACCTGGGCCAGGGAGGCACCCACCAGGCCCGGTTCGAGCGCGACGTGCGGGTGGAGGTGACGGAGCGGCGGCTCGCCGCCCTGCGCGAGGCCGACGCCGGCCTCGTCTTCGGCCGCATCGACCGCACCGACGGCGAGCGGCTGTACGTGGGCCGGGTGGCGATCTCCGACGAGAACAACGAGCCGCTGGTCGTCGACTGGCGGGCGCCCGCGGCCGAGCCCTTCTACCGCGCCACCCCGGGTGAGCCCCTGGGCCTCACCCGCCGCCGCCACTTCATGCTGCGCGGCCGCCGGCTGGTCAACGTCGAGGACGACCTGCTCTCGGTGGACGGGGACGACGACGGCGATCTCGTGCTGGTCGGCGAGGCGGCCCTTCTCCATTCCCTCCGCCGGGCCCGTACCGGCCGCATGGGCGACATCGTGGCCACCATCCAGCGCGAGCAGGACGAGATCATCCGGGCCCCGCTGCCGGGCGTGCTGGTCGTGCAGGGCGGGCCCGGCACCGGCAAGACGGCCGTCGCCCTCCACCGGGCCGCCTACCTCCTTTACACCTACCGCTTTCCGCTGGAGCGGGCGGGCGTGCTGCTCATCGGCCCCAACCGGGTGTTCCTCCGCTACATCGAGCAGGTCCTTCCCTCTCTCGGTGAGCACACCGTCACCTTCGCCACCCCCGCCACCCTCATGTCCGCCGTCACGGTCACTGCCACCGACACGCCCGAGGCGGCCCGCACCAAGGGCGACCTGCGCATGGCCACCGTGATCGCCCGGGCCGTCAGCCAGCGCCAGCGGGCCCTGCCCCGGCCGGCCACCATCCCCCTGGGCGCCCACCTGCTCGTCCTCGAACCCGAGCAGACCCGCCAGGTCGTCAAGCGGGTCAAGCGTCGCCACGGCACCCACAACGAGCGCCGGGCCGCCTTCGAGCGCCAGATCACCCGGATCCTGATCGACGAGTGGCGCCGCCGCGAGGCCCTCGAGCAGGACGAGCCCCTGCCCGACGACCTCGAGCGCCAGCTCCGCCGGGAGCGGGCCTACGTCGCCGCCGTCGAGCGCATGTGGCCGGTCCTCACCCCCGCGGCCCTGCTGCACGACCTGTTCGGTGTGCCCGCCCTGCTCAAGCTGGCCGCTTCCGGCGTGCTCCAGGAACACGAATGGCAGGCGCTGGTCCGCCCCCGCCAGAAGCGGTTGGCCGACGTGGCGTGGACCGAGAGCGACGTGGCGCTGCTGGACGAGGCCGTTCGCCACCTCGGCCGGGTCCCGCCGCGCGCCCGCCCCGTCGATGCCGACGACGAGGCCGCCCGCTCGGTGTTCGAGCGGGCCCTGGAGGACGCGGGCGACGTCGACCCCGTCATGCGGGCCGACCTGCTCGACCACCTCGCCCGCTGGACGCGCGAGCGGGAGGACGGCGAGAGGCCCGACCTGGCCACCCGCACGTTCGGGCACGTCATCGTGGACGAGGCCCAGGACCTGTCGCCCATGCAGGCCCGCATGATCGGCCGGCGTGTACCCAGCGGCTCGATGACGATCGTGGGCGACCTGGGCCAGGCCAGTGGCGAGAGCGCGGCCCGGCGCTGGGAGGACGTCACCGCCCACGTGCCGAGCCGGGAGCGAAGCCGGGTGGTCGAGCTGTCGGTCAACTACCGGACGCCGGCCGAGGTCATGGAGCTGGCCGGACGGGTTCTCCAGGCGGCCACGCCCGGTCTCCGGCCGCCCCGCTCGGTCCGGGCCACGGGCGAGCACCCCGTCGTGACGCGGGCCGCGGGACACGACGTCGTAGGTGCGGCGGTGGCCGCCGCCAAGGCGGAGATGGCCCTGATCGAGACGGGCCGCGTGGCCGTCATTGCCCCCACCGGCCTCGTCGACTCCCTGAGGGCCGCCCTCGGCCTGGTCGACGAGGTGGCGACCAACGGCAGCACCGCCGCCGCCCTCCTCGAGCAGCCCATCGCCGTCTACCCGGTCGAGGGGGCGAAGGGGCTGGAGTTCGACGCGGTGGTGGTGGTGGAGCCGGCGGCCATCGTGGACGAGCGTCGCAACGGCCTGCGGGCCCTCTACGTCGCCCTCACCCGTACCACCCGGCGCCTCCATCTGGTCCATGACCAGCCCCTTCCCGAGTCCCTCGCTACTGCCACCGGCCCCGGACGGGCGACGTCCAACGGGATGCCATGATTGGCCCCGTGCCCACTCGAGCCGCCGGCTCCGTGCCTGAACGGCGTGCCGGCTCCGTGCCCGAACGGCGTGCCGGCTCCGTGCCTGAACGGCGTGCCGGCACGGGAGTGCCCAGCTGGAGGATCTCGCCGGTCGGCGCCCTCCGGGGCGACGTGCAGATCAGCGGGTCGAAGAATTCGGTAACCAAGCTGATGGTGGCGTCGCTGCTGGCGGACGAGCCGAGCACCATCAGCAACGCCCCCCACCTCGGCGACGTCGACATCACCGCCGACATGCTGCGGGCGGTGGGGGCGGCGGTCGAGCTCGACGACGCCACCAGCACCGTCACCGTCGACGCCGGCGCCATCACCGACTGCCGCATCCCCCAGTCCCGGCTAAACCGCATCCCGATTCTGTTGACGGGACCGCTGCTCCACCGCATCGGGGAGGCGTTCATCCCCCTGCGCCAGGCGGGGGACCAGATCGGCACCCGTCCGGTCGACTACCACGTGCAGGCCCTGCGCCAGATGGGCGCCGAGGTGGAGTACACCGACGAAGGAGTCCACGCCAAGGCGCTGGAGCTACGGGGCGCCCACATCCGGCTGCCCTTCCCGAGCGTGGGTGCGACGGAGACCGTGCTGCTGACCGCGGCCCGGGCCGAGGGTCGGACGATCCTCGAGAACGCGGCGGTCGAGCCCGAGATCGTCGAGCTGGCCCTCTTCCTCCAGCGCATGGGCACCCGCATCGAGCTCCAGCCCGACCGCACGTTCGTCGTGGAGGGGTCGCACAACCTGTCCGGCACCAGCCAGCGCCTCGGCGGCGACCGCATCGAGGCCTTCTCCTACCTGGTCGCAGGGCTGGTGACGGGTGGGCAGGTGCGCATCCTCGGCTGCGCCCAGGACCGGCTGGTCACCGCCATCTCGACCCTGCAGCGCATGGGCGCCGAGTTCGCCATCGACGACGAAGGCATCGTCGCCTCGGTCGGGCCCGACGGGCTGCGCCCGGCCGCCGTCCGGACCGACCCCCACCCTGGTTTCATGACCGACTGGCAGCCCGGCCTGGTCGTGCTGTGCACGCAGGCCCGCGGCCTGTCGGTGGTCCACGAGACGGTCTTCGAGGACCGGCTCGGATACGTCGAGGCGCTGCGGGCCATGAACGCCGAGGTCGAGCTCTTCGACCAGTGCCTGGTGGGCAAGCCGTGCCGGTTCGAGGAGAGCGGGTTCCAGCACGCCGCCCTCGTCCGGGGTGAGAGCCGCCTGCGAGGCGCCGAGATCGAGATGCCCGACATACGGGCCGCCTTCGCCCACCTCATCGCCGCCGCCACCGCCGACGGATCGTCGATGCTCCACGGGGTCCACCACCTGGAGCGGGGCTACGACCACCCGCTGGAGAAGTTCTCCTCCCTGGGTCTGGAGATCACGCCCGTGGGCGCCCCCGCTACTCCCTGATCTCGACGGGCACGCCCGCCACCGGCAGCATGTCGACGAGCCGGGTGATGCTGTCGTTGGACAGTCGGATGCACCCGTTGCTCACCGCCCGGCCGATGCTGGAGGGGTCGTTGGTGCCGTGGATGCCCATCTGGCCGTCCCCTCCGCCGAAGTCGTAAAGCACCTCCGAGTAGGCCGACAGTCCCCACGCGTAGGGCCCGTACTGGGGCTGACCCACAGGGATGATGAGCTCGGTCGTGTAGAAGGTGCCCAGGGTGGACGGTGTGGCGCTGTTGCCGACGGCGATCGGCTCGTCGAGGATCACGTCGTTCTTGTCGTAGGCCTGCAGCCGGCGGGCCCCGAGTTGGACCACCATGCGGAACGAATGCGAGGTCAGGGTGACGTCCGACTTTCGGATCCAACCGGTGCTGCCGTTGGGCCGTGCCGGAAGGTAGACATTCAGCCAGTCGTCTCGGTTCTCCTTGACGAGGAAGACCCGGATGGTGCCGCCGCCATAGATCGGATTCGGGCTGGCGAACGTGCGGCTCGGCTGCGGGGAATCGGGGGACTCATATACCGGCACGACGGGCACCTCGGCCGTCGCCGCTTCGTAGACCGGATAGCCGAGCGTGGTCGTTGTGGGCTCGGGGACGGTGGTCGCTTCGGCCGTCGACCCCGTCGTCGCCGGTCGGGCCGGAGGCGCGGCATCGCCGCCCCCGCCGCAGGCAGCGAGAACAACGAGCAAGAGCACCGTCAGCGAGCGACGCACGTCGAAAGCGTACTTACCGCGACGAAGGGCGCCCGATCGGCTCGGGCGCCCTTCAGGTGTCGATGCTGGTACAGCTGGTGCTAGTTGACCTCGCCCCGCCATGCGCCGGTCTCGGTGCCGCGGCTCTCGATGAACTGCTTGAACCGCTTGAGGTCTCCCTCGGCCCGCTTGTGCACGAACCCGAGCTTCTCCCCGGCTGCCTCGACGAGGCCCTCGGGGTCGAAGTCGAGCTTCAGCGTGACCTGGGTGGCGTCGCTCCCGACAGGGCGGAAGGTCACCACACCGGCGTTCTCCGCCCCCGAGACGCTGCGCCATGCGACCCGCTGATCGGGCTTCTGGTCGACGATCTCGGCATCCCACTCGCGCTTGGCGCCGGCGATCTCGGCGACCCAATGCAGTCGAGTGTCATCCAGCTGGACTACTCGCTCGACACCTTCCATGAATTCCGGAAAGTCCTCGAACTGAGTCCACTGGTTGTAGACGGTACGCACCGGCTGACGAACTTCGATGGTCTCTTCAACGGTGGGCATGAAATCGCTCACTCCTCATATCGAATCGCGGTTGGTGCTCGCCCCCATATCTACCCGTCGATCCTCGAGGTATGCCCGCTCAGGACGTTTGTCCGGACCCCCACATGGGAACCAGTGGGCCACAACGATTGTCAGGAGGAAGCATGTACATCGGTATCGGAACCCTCATCCTCATCATCATCCTCATCCTTCTCCTCACGTAGTCGCGAGGAGGTCGGCCCGGGCCGCAGCTCGACGTACACCACTTTCGCTGCGGCCACGACGGGTACGGCCAGGAGGGCTCCCACGACCCCTCCGGCGGACACCCCGACGAGGGCCGCCGTCATCGTCGCCAGCGGTGACAACTTCACCGCCCGGCCGACGATGAGCGGGCTGAGGATGTTGTTCTCGAACTGCAGATAGAGCATGAAGAACACCGCACACATGGCGGCCGTGCCCGCCCCCCGGGTGAGCCCGAGAAGCACGAACGGGATGCCTCCCATCGCCCCGCCGATCTGAGGGACCAGATCGAACAGCGCCACCCAGACGGCCAACAGCGGGGCTAGCGGCACGCGCAGTACCAGCCCGGCGACGAGCACCGCCGTGCCCGCCACGCACGCCACGACCAGCGACCCGGCCACGTAGCGCCCCACCGTCTCGTAGGCGAGACGCCCGATCCGCTCGGCCTGGCCGCGACGGTGACGGGGCAACAATCGGCATACCGCCCGCATCAGGCGCGGGCCGTCGAGCAGCAGGGCGATGACGATCAGGGCGGTGAAGCTGGCCACCAGCAGGCCGTCGGCCAGCCTCAGGACGTAGTCGCCCAGCGGCGTGTCGTCTCCCGACAGCCGGGCCGGCAGCCCTTCCAGCCACCGTTCGATGGTGCGGGCCGTCCCCGCCCGTTCGAGGTCGTCTCCGATGACCGGCAGCTGGTTGACCTGGCGCACGACGCGGTCGATGTCGCCCCCCAGCTCCTGGGCCTGGTCGACGGCGCGCGGCGCCAGCAGGGCGACGATCAGGGCCGCCGCCACCAGCAGCCCGGTCATGACCACTGCCACCGCAGCCGCCCGCCGCCCGCCGAGGCGGCGCTCGACCTTGGTCACCAGCGGGTCGAGGCCGAGCGCGAGCAACGTCCCCACCGCCAGCACGGTCAAGGCCCGGGGGGCGGCTCCGACCAGGCCCGTGGCCGTCACCAGGGCCACGAAGCCGGCCATGGCCCACGCCACCGAACGCCAGTCGAGATCGACGATCCGCACCGGCGGCCCGCCCTCGGTGGCGGCCAAGGAAACGGTCTCCCCGGCGCTTCCGGCGGGTGGTTCGGGCCGCGCCGCCGCCGTCCCGGGAACCACATCCCGGGGGTCGATCACGCCTCGGTACTCTACCGGCAGCATGGCGGCGATCGAGCCCCCCCGTCGCCGATCCGAGCTCGCCCGACGCCGACCTGACGGCATCCGGCCCGAACGCCTCCGGCTCACTCCCCGCTCGGTCCTCCTGGCGGTTGGCATGTTCGGGATCACGGTCAGCACGCTGGCCGTGCTGGCCGCCGCCCGCCGGGTGATCGGGTGGATCCTGGTGGCGGCGGTGATCGCCGGCCTCCTCCATCCCGTCGTCAGCCATCTCGAGCGCCGGATGCGCCGCGGCCTGGCCGTCCTGATCGTCATGGTCGGCTTGCTGAGCTCGGCGGGGGCGGCCGTCTACAACCTCGTCGACGACGTCGCCGAGGAGACCCGCCGGCTCCAGCAGGCGGCGCCCGAGCGGGCCCGCCAACTGGAACGGTCAGAGCGCTTCGGCGAGCTGGCCACCGACCTGCGCCTCGAGGAGCGCACCCGGCGCTTCCTGGAGGACATTCCCGAGCGCCTGCGGGGGGGCACTCCGGCCGAAGCGCTGCGGGCGGCCGGAAGCCGCGGGGTCGCCTTCCTGGCCACGACCGTGCTCACCGTGTTCTTCCTCCTCCACGGCCCCCGCCTGAGCGCCGCCGTCGC
>DASUXN010000331.1:0-2571 GCA_036377875.1 Acidimicrobiales bacterium | reverse complement strand
CGTGTGCGTGCTCGAGGCGATGAAGATGGAGAACCAGGTGGAGACCGAGGTGGCGGGCACCGTCACCGACGTCCGGGTGCGACCGGGCGACACCGTCGGCGGCGGCGATCTCCTGGTGGTGGTCGACCCCGCCGGGTAAGTCAGCTCAGCCGCCCTACCCCAGGAACCCGGCGAGCGCGGGAGGGTCGGGGCAGCCGGCGGCGCGCGCCTCGTCCCGGATGGCCATGGCAGAGCGGACGTAACGGGCCCTGTCGGGAGGCCCGGCCACGCCCCGCCGCTCGTTGTTGTAAGCCACGACCAGGTCGACCGCCTTGGTCCGGATGGCGAGGCACGGCGACGTGGTCGTGGTGGTCGGCTCGGAAGTGGTGGTGGCCAGGGTCGTCGGAGTCTCCGCACCGCCGTCAGACGAGGAACCGCACGCGCTCGGCCCGATGGCCACGACCAGGGCGACGCCGACGAGCCGCACCCACGGGTGGCGCACCGGGCATACGGGTCGTGGCACGAGTGCAGTGTGCGCTGCGCCCTGCGGCGGGACAAGCGGGAAAGTGCCCCCTCATGGCTCGTCACCACCGACCGACAAGGACCCTTTCGGTCGTTTCGCCCGATGTCCCGGGCGCCGGCTGCGATGCCGGCACCGGCTCACGTCCGAGGGCGGCGCACGCCGCCGCCACCAGGGCCGTGGTGAGCGCTTCATCGGCGGGCTCGGGAACGGGCGTTATGTTGACGAGCATCACCACCGCCCTCGTACCGTCCTCGCTGGCTCCGGCCACGGACCGGTAGCCGGGTATGCCGCCGATGTGGCCCCAGACCGTCCCGCAGGGAAGTGCCTCGGCCGCCAGCCCCAGCCCGTAGTTACTGCCCGGCGCAAGGGTCTTCATGGCCGTGAGCAGGTCTGCAGGGAGGAGCTGACCACCGAGGAGGGCCTGGTAGAAGGTGGCCAGGTCCGAGGCGTTCGAGACCATGTTGCCGGCCGCCCACAGCCACGAGGGCCAGTGCGGGTACGGCGTGGTCGCGTCGAACAGCTGACCCTCGGCGAACACGTACCCGTGTGCGTATGGGGTCGCCATGGGGCCACCGAGCGTCGGGAAGGTGGTGGCGCGCAGCCTCAGCGGCTCGATCAGTCGCTTCTGGACCTGGAGCTCGAGGCTGGTGCCCGTGACCGCCTCGACCACCAGTCCGGCGACGACGTAGTTGGTGTTGGCATAGAAGTACCGCACGCCCGGCGGGGACACGGGCGGGTGCGAGTTCGCCACTTCGACGAGCCGAGCGGGGGTGAAGAACCGTCCTTCCAGCACGGCGAGCAGGAAGTCCTCGTCGTCGGTGAAGTTCCGCCGGGAACCGACGCGTGTGAAATTCGTGATCGAAAGGAAAGGCAGGGCCTCTGCCTCAACCGACCTCGTCGTCGCCGCCACTGTTGGTGCGGGCCAGGAACGCGGCCGAGACGAGGAGGGCCGCCGTGCCCTCGAAGATGACCAGGCCCCAGCCCCCGCCGACGTGGAGAGCCAGAGCGGCAAGGAGGATCGAGGCGAGGAGGGCCACACCCTTGAGGGCGATTCCGGCCGGGCCCCTCACGCGACGTCCCGGCGCACCACGAGGCGGTTGGCCAGCATGGCCAGGCCGGCGGCGTAGGCGGCCAGGACGAGGGCCGCCGCCCACATCGGCAGCAGGTCACCGGCTCGAATCGTCGCCAGCGACAGGGCCGATGCGGCGCCGCCCGGGAGCCAGCGCCCGAGCGCCGGCACCAGCCCGACGAGCAGGCCCTCGAAGAGCATCGTCCAGAGCAGCGCCACCACTAGCGCCGCTGCCTGGTTGCGCACCAGGGCGCCGACCGCGACCCCCAGGGTGCCGTACAGGACGGTGGCCGCCGTCGCCCCGGCCATGACCATGCCGACGTCCTCCAGCAGGCGCACGTGGGCGTCCTGCTGGGCCAGCCACGGCAGGGCGATGGCCAGCGTCAGCGCGCCCGCAGCCATGGCCACGGCGAAGCCCACGATGGCGTAGGTCGCCAGCTTGGCGGCCACTACCTTGCCGCGGGCCGGGGTCAGAAGGAACGTCTCGCTGACGGTCCGATGGCGGTACTCACCCGTCATGGCCATGATCCCGAGGATCAGTACGAGCATCCCCCCGGCCGACGCCGCCGACAGGACGTTCCGCACGCCCTCCACCGTCTCGAGCGGGAAGTTCCCGCTCTCGCGCCCCGCGCTGTCGATGCTGATCAGGATCGGGAGTACGACCGCCACTGGCAGCCCGATCAGGATCCAGAAGGCGCCTCTCGTGGACCGAAGCTTGAGGAGCTCGGCACGGATCAACTGCCTCATCGGGAGTTCCCCCTCGTGGTCGAAGTGAGCTGGAAGTAGGTGTCTTCGAGGCTGCTGTGCTCCGCCGTCATCTCGTAGATGACGACGCCCCGACCGGCGGCGGCCAAGCCCACCTCCTCGGTGGTGACGCCGAGAGCCACGACCATGTCGGCCTCCCGCAGCTCGGCGGTGTGGCCGCTGGCGGTGAGAACGTCCCGCAGCTCGGCCGCCTGGGGGGTGCGGACGCGCACCACTCGCGTGCCTTGGGTGACGA